>JBDLKA010000011.1:0-54831 GCA_039714075.1 Candidatus Krumholzibacteriota bacterium
ATGTCCACCCTGGTGATCGATTTCGAGGACCGGCTGGACCAGATGACGATCGTCAGGGACAGTCTCGTTTCGGACAAGGCTCCGACGATCATCGGGGGAGACTTCAACACCGGCACGCACCGGGAGGGCGTCCTGTTTCGCCGGGTCGTTCGCAAAGCCGGTTTCAAGGAAGCCCGGCTCAAGGTGGAAAGGACCGCGCGCGGCGGCCCCCTGGACCTGATGAGGCACAATCTGGTCCTGGACCGGTTCTATTACCGGGATCTGGAGTTGATTGCCGCGGGGGTGTCGGACGACGCCACGGCCAGCGACCATTTCCCCGCATGGAGCCTGTTCAGGTGGAAAAGGTGAAGCTCAGGCGGGGTTGGATTCTTCGGAGGAGTCGTCTTCGTCCTGGGAGTCGTCTTCCGCTTCGACTTCGGGCTCGACCTCGATCGCGTTGCCGAATTCGTCGAACGTGATCACCGGCTCGGGAACCTCTTCACCCGCGGCGATGGCGGCCTTGCGCTCGGCCTTGGCCAGACGCTTGGCTTCCTTCTTTTTCTTCTTTTCCAGTTCCTTACGACGTTTCTCGTAGGAGAAATTGGATCGGGCCAAGACAAAAACCTTTCAACAAGGTGAAAACAAAGGATTCGAACCCCGGAATTGTAGGTGTGCGGCAGGCTCAGGTCAATAACGAGTCGCCTGGCCGGCCCCAACTGTTCCCGCAACCAGTCAGGAAACCATGGATTTTGATCCCTTCATTATCTGCCCCCCCGGCGAGCGGCCGCCCCGGCCCCGCCCCCTGAATACCCCGGAAGGTCTGGGCGATCGCATGCGCACGGCCGCTTTCGCGGAATGGCAGGCCATCGCCGCTTTTCGCTGGGCGGCGGGTCATTTCCAGGATGTTCCGCAGGCCCTCAGGGACGAATGGACCGCCCAGGTGGCCGATGAAATCCGCCACTACGAAATGATATGCCGGCGCATGGAGGAACTGGGTTTCGAGCTGACCGACCGGCCGGTGACGACCTCTCTTTGGGAGTCGCTGGAAGAGTGCACCTCGGGCCGGGAGTTCTGCATCAGGATTGCCAGCGCCGAAGAGCGGGGTCGCCAGGCGGGGGTCAGGCTGGCGGAATACCTGACGGAATCCGATCCGGAAACCGCGGCGGTATTCCAGGAAATTGCCGACGACGAGGTATCCCACGTCGCCCTGGCCGCCACCTATTTCGACTGGGTTCCGGAGTGATATTTCCAAACCGGGAGTAGTTTTCGACAACCTGCTAGGAGTTGCGTCGGCTCAGGAACGTCTGGACCCTGCCGATCAGGCGCCCGGGTGAGAACGGTTTGCGGATCAGGTCGACATCTTCCAGGGAAAAGCCCTGCCTTTCCAGGACGTCGTCGGTGTAGCCGGACATGAACAGGGCGTTGAGGTCGGGATATTTTTCCCGCAGTTTGGCCACGAGTTCGGGCCCGTTCATGATTGGCATGATGACGTCGGTCAGGACCATGTCGAAGGCCTGGCCGTGTTGTTCGGCGAGGGCGAGGGCTTCCTTCCCCGAGTGGGCGACTTCCACCTGGTAACCCTCTTTTTCCAGGGCTTTGGTGATGAGGCGGCCCGCGGCCGTATCGTCTTCCACCACCAGGATGCGTTCACCCCCGGCGGATCCGGGGCGGCGTTCGGGTTCCGGCGACCCGGTTGCGGAGAGAGGTTCGTTCGATTCGGGCAGCAGGATCTCCAAGGTGGTGCCGTGGCCTTCGTGGCTGACGATCCGCACGTCGCCGCCGCTCTGCTTGACGATGCCGTAGACGCTGGCCAGCCCCAGGCCCGTTCCCCGGCCTCTTTCCTTGGTCGTGAAGAAGGGCTCGAAGGCCCGGGCGATGACCTCGCTGTCCATGCCCGACCCGGTGTCGGTGAATTTCAGGGAAACGTACCGGCCCAGCGGCAAATCAACCCCGTTGGCCAGTTCCTGGATGCCCCGCGTGGTCCTGATGGTCAGGGTGCCGCCGTCCGGCATGGCGTCGCGGGCATTGGAAACGACGTTCAGGATGACCTGCTCCAACTGACCCGGATCAACCTTGACCGGCAGCGGAATCCCGGCGTTGTTCAGGACCATTTCAATGTCCTCGCCGATCAGGCGCCGGATCATGCCCGTCAGGCGCCCGACCACCTGGTCCAGGTCGATGATCTCGGGTTTGAGATCCTGCTTGCGGCTGAAAGCCAGTAGCTGGGCGGTCAGGGTGGCCGCCTTTTCACTGGCCTGGATGATCTCCTGGGCGTCCTCCACCAGTTCAGGCTGGCCGGTTATGCCGGCCTTGAGGATTTCGGCGTAGCCCATGATCGCCACCAGGATGTTGTTGAAATCATGGGCGATGCCACCGGCCAGCTTGCCGACCGCTTCCATCTTCTGGGCATGCCGCAGCTTCTCTTCCAGGTTCTTACGTTCGGTGATTTCCCGCCAGGCCACATGCAGAACATCGCGGTCCCCGAAGGGAACCGAGGTCAGCAGGACCTCCACCGGAAACACGTCGCCGTCGGCCCGTTGGTGGTTCCACTCGAAGCGATGGCTGCCCCTGGCAAAGGCGATGGCCATCATTTCGTTGGCTTTTTCAAACGACAGCCGGCCGTCGGGCTGGTATTCGGGCGACAATTCCGAAGGGTGGGTCTGCAGCAGTTCCGCCCGGTTGGCGTAGCGCAGCATCTTGACCGTGGCCTCGTTGCAGTCCACGAAGGTGTCGCGGTCGATGATCAGGTTGGCGTCGGCGGATCGTTCGAACAGTTCGCGGTAGTTGGGGAGCCCGCCCTCTTCCTGGTACTGGGCGAGCAGGGTCTGAAGATCCTCGACCTGGTGGCGCAGGTCTTCGATATCCGTCGGAACGTTGTTTTTTTCAAAGGACATCTGGTAACCTTGATTGGGGAGATCCCTATTGACCATGATAAGAAGACCCGGGCCGACTCGGCCACCGGATTTTTTTCGCGTCTTGAGAAGGCAACAACTAAATCGGCCAATGATGGAATTAGTTGAGCTTTGGAGACACGGCGGCCCGGGTCGATTCCGATAATCAGGAACAGGCGGGGGAATGAGTAACATTCGCACCTTGATTCTGCTGGCCGTCGCCGTGGTTACGGTGGTCCTGGCGTTCACCGATCCACCGGCACGCGGCCTGTGGCCCCCGGTGGCGGCACTGGCCGTGATCATCGTCACGCGCCACGCTTTGCTGGGACTGCTGGCGGGCGGTTTCGTCGGCGCGCTCCTGCTGGCGGGCGGCAATCCCGCCGCCGCGGTTATCGATCTGTTCGCCACCCACCTTTGGCCCAGCCTGCACAGCAGCTGGAAGCTGGGCGCCATCGCCTTCACGTTGATCCTGGGCGGGTTCGCCGCCATCATGGAGGCCGGGGGAGGCCTGGCCGCCCTCATGCGCAGGGCCGCCGGATCGGGTCGGGACTCCGCGCGCAACCTGGAGGCCGGAGCCGCGGGCCTGGGCATCCTCTGTTTTTTCGATGGGCTGGCCAACAGCATGGTGGTCGGTCGGGTCAGTCGCGACCTGGCGGACCGCGCGGGAACGGCCCGGGTCAAGCTGGCCTACATCGTGGATTCCACCTCCTCGGCCGTCGCGTGCGTCGCCTTCGTATCCACCTGGATCGCTTTCCAGCTCTCGCTGATCAGCGAGGCCTTCGTGCAGGCCGGGCGGCCGGCCAACCCCTACGCCGTCTTCCTGGAATCCCTGCCCTACAATTTCTACTGCTGGTTCACCCTCGTGCTTCTGTTCGTGTCGATAAGGCAGAGGTTCCACCCCGGCCCCATGGGGCGATTTGTCGCGGAATTGGATTCGGCGCCCAGTGAAGAGCCCGTTCCCGGACCGGAGAAGCCGGAAGGCGGTCCGGTGACGGCCCTGGCGCCTTTGGCGGTGCTGATGGTCGCGTTTTTCGTCCTGTTCGTGGCCCTGGGCAGCCCGCGGCCGGTTTTTCCGCTGAGCCGGGACAAGATCGTGGCCGCCTTCGGTTCGGACGCCGGGCCCCTGGTGCTGGTTCTGGCCAGCGTTGCCGCGACGGTGGCCGCGGCGCTCATGTTCCCTTCGCGTCCGCATGGACGGTGGAACCCCGTCCTACGGTCCTTCGGTTCCGGGGTGCGGACCATGGTCGGTCCCATCTTCATCCTGCTGGCGGCCTGGATCATGAGCAGCGTGATCGGCGAACTGGGGACCGCCGCCCTGATTTCCCGCCTGGCCACCGAGACCGGCACCCTGGCCCTGATGCCCACCCTGACCTTCCTGACCGGCGCGGCCATCTCCTTCGCCACCGGCACGTCCTGGGGCACCATGGGCCTGCTTTTTCCCCTGGCGGTGCCGGCCGCCGCCGGCATGGGCGCGGCCGATTCCTTCCTGGCCGTCATCGTGGCGGCGGTGTTCAGTGGGGCGGTCTTCGGCGATCATTGTTCACCGTTCAGCGACACGACCATCGTGACCTCGATTTCCTGCGGAGTGGAGCCCCATGACCACGTGCGGACCCAGATTCCCTACGCGCTGATCACCGCCGCGGTGGCGGTCGGCTGCGGATTCCTCCCGGCGGGATGGGGCTTTCCGGGGGTTGTTTCACTGATTTTCGGGGCCGGTATATTGTTGCTGCTGCCCCGCCTGGCCGGCAGGCGCTGATTCAGATCCCGAAGCCCGCCATGAACGTGAGGGTCTTGTTCTTGAAGGTGCGGTACACCTCCAGCTGGCCCATGACGTACCGGACCTGCAGGTTGACCACTTTCCCCCCCGCGTCGATATCGATTCCCCCGGCGACGACCAGGCTGAAGTCCGTGGAACCGGCGGTCTGGATATCGCCGTCGTCGTTGAACGGAAGCTGGATGCCGCTCGGGTAACTGGTTTCCTTCCGGGCGGACAGCTCGAAGTCGATGGCCGGTCCGAATTGGATGACCGGCCTGACGGCGCCCGCCAGGGGAAAGGTCCAGGTGACAAGGAGGGGGACTTCCAGGTAATCGACGTTGTATTCGGTTTCCAGATCGCCCAGGTCATTTCCGTTTTCATCGATGGCCCGGTTCACCGACCGGGCGCCCTTGCGGGTGAAGAGAACCTCTCCCCGCCAGCCGAATTGGCCGCTCATGGTTCCGCCGAGGTAGGCTCCGGCACAGAATCCGTTTTTGGATTCGAAGGTGTCCTCGCCGGCGGCCGGTTGGAATTCCCAGTCGGAGGGGCCCCAGCCCGCGATCAGCCCCTTGGCCAGGCCGGGGTCCGCTACGGCGGGGACGGCAAACAGGATGGAAAAGAAAAACGAAAGAGATATGGAAAAACAAAACCGGCGCGACACACTGGCCCTCCCTGGTGACCCCACCCGCATGACCTGACCTGGTCCGATCCTACACTACCTTCGCCGGCAGGTCAGGGAGTTGATGTGCCGCCGGTCTACTTTTTCCGATCCTTCCGGGCCTGGGCCTTGGCCTTCCGGTAGTCGCCCAGCAGCTTCTTGGTATCTTCTTCCACGTCGGCAAGGTCGAACCGGTGCCACTTGGCCGTCAGGTTGTCGTAGGACTGGTTGAGCCCGGCCACAAGTTCCTTGTCCTTGGCGTGGGTGTTCACGAAGCTGCGGTACCCCTTGATGATGTTGATCTTGTTGAGCACGTAGTCGGCCTGGCCGGGGACCTCGGGCAGGATGCCGGATTCCTGGTTGTGGCAGAACAGGCAGGTGCTCTTGACGCGGGTCACGAAGATGAAATCCATTTCCATGGCTCCGTGACAGGTGGCGCAGTTGGGCGCGGTGCCGTCGTCCTCGAGAATCCGGTAGTGGTTGCTGGTGACGAAAGCGTCACGCTGATCGACGTGGCACTGCCCGCAGGTGACGGGAATCTCGTCGAACTTCACGGGGTCCAGGACGTTGTTGTGCGCCTTCTCCAGATCGCGGGTCTTGGGGTTGCCCCCGTGGCAATCCACGCAGCTGAGGCCCTCCACGCCGTGCACCGAATTGTCGAAATCGATGAAGTAGTTGTAGAGCTTGGGGTGCTGGACCTTGAAGGCCGGGTCCTGGTGGCAATCCATGCATTCGTCACCAAGAACGACCGCGGCGGACGCCAGGGCCAGGACGAAGATGAAAACAGAAAAAACCCGTTGGGCATTCATGTTGGTCCCTTTCAGATGGTTACGACCACGTGGAACGTTCCCGAATACTAACACATTTCCCCGACATGATATAGGAAACCCGATCGGGCCGGTGTTTGTTCCCGAAAGTAGCCGTTTCAGTCGGGCTCACCATCGGTGTAGGTGTAGGAAAAAACAGCGCTCACGACGTCGGGCAGTTGCTGGATTTTTTTCAGCTTGCCGGTTTCGTCGGCATTGTCGTCACCTTCGACGGTGACGATGATGCGGCCCAGCTCGTCGCTGAAGTGGATATCGCACAAACCGCTTTCGGCGAGGCTGGCTTTGACCGCATCCAGGTTCCGGGGCAGCGTCTTGACCACGATGCTCGATATGTTCATGCGGATTCTCCGGTCTGTTCCTGGGCTTGGGGGGTCCTGACGATAATGGCGGCGGTCGGACACACGGCGACACAGTCGGCGCACAAGGTGCACCGGTCCGTCAGCACCCGGGGATTCATCATGCCGACGAAAAAGAGGGCGTGTTCGGCGCAGGCATCTTCACAGCGGGTGCAGATTCCCCGGCCCCAGGCGATGCAGGCATCCTTGTCCAGCAGGATGTCCACACCGTCGGGCAGAACGGCCCCCTTGCGGGGCTGCTCCCAGAATTCGGGTTTGGTTAACCCTTTCAACAGGTCACGCCGGCTGCAGTCCATGGTCGGTTCCTATTCCACACCTTCGTTCAGGGTGTCCAGCAGGTTGGACCGCTCCTTCTGCTCCTTGGCCCGATAGTAGGGCTCGAAGGTGTTCTCGACAAGATCGCCCGTGTTGGCCTGGGCCGCATGGCAAAGAGTGCAGTTGTAGTTCGCCCCGGCGAGGGAACCCAGCGGCTTGTCCTTGCGGATGTCGTAAAGGTGGCTGGCCGGCACCGGGGTCGCGCCCACCTCGGCCGCCTCTTCGGGCAGGTGGCAGTCGGTGCAGGAATTTTCATTGGCGGTGATGGGCAGCAGGTCGTCCGTATTGTGGGGGATGACCGGCGGGGCGTTCTCGAACGAACGGGCCGGGAGCTTGGCGTCACCCGGATCGGGTGAATCAAAGGCCGCCGGCGGGGTTCCCGAATCGTCGAGCAGGGGTTCGTTCCGGTAGCTGAGGTCGTCGTCCGCCACTTCGGCCGCCGCTTTGTCCGGAACTGCGGGCGCGGGGGGCGGCGGTGGCGGCGGCGCGTCACTTACCGGCGCGTCCTTGGCCGAGCATCCGGCCAGCAGCAAAAAGGCGATCAACAGGCAGAGGGTGGACATTCTGGACATCATGAACCTCCCGATTCCAGAGACATGGCTTGTTTACGGTGTGAAAAAGACAGAGCGTCGTCGGGACAGACCTCGATACAGCGGCCGCAGTTGGTGCAGACTCCGTCGAGGACCGACCCGCTGGCCTGCCCCACCAGATCGAGGATCCGGTTTTCGGGGCAAACCTCGAGGCAATCCATACAGCTGGTGCATTGTTCGTGATCGTGATCGATCCGCAGCAGGGCCGTGCGGCCGACCAGGGCGTAGAAGGCCCCCAGGGGGCAGACGTGGCCACAGAAGCCGTTCTTCTGGACCAGCAAATCAAAGAGAAAGACCGCGGCCACGGCCAACCAGCCGGCGCCCATGCCGAAGACCAGGCCCCGCTGCAGCATGCCGATGGGGCTGACCGCTTCGAAGGCCGCCGTGCCCAGGGCCGCGGACAGGATCAGGGCCACCGCCAGGATGAAATAACGGGCCGGACGGCCGAACACCCGCCGGGATCCGGAGCCGGTCCGGAAGCGGCGGCCCAGGCGGTTGGCCAGATCGGTCACCGCGTTCATGGGGCAGACCCAGGCGCAGAAAGTCCGGCCTCCGAGCAGGGCGTAGAAAACCAGGGTGATCGCCGCGCCGATCAAAACGTCGGCCGCCAGCAGGCCGCCGGCGACCAGCAGCTGCAGGACGGCGAAGGGATCGGCCAGGGGCGCGACGCCCAGAACAACCGAACTGCTCAGGTTGCCCCGCAATACGGTCCAGCCCCACAGGTTGCCGCCGATCAGCAGCACCATCACCGCCGTCTGCACGAGGCGGCGGGCTATCAGGAAACGATTTGCCCCGAGGCTAGTCATCCTGCAGGTCTCCACTGTTCAGGTAGTCCAAAGGGTCGCTGTCCATCTCGTCGGCGGGACCGGTGGTGTCGTCGATCCTGTTTTCATCGCCCTCGTCCCAGCCCTTGATGTAGTTGTCCCCGACCCGGCCGAGGGCCACCTCCAGCGGCAGAACGAAGATGGCCGCTTTTTCGACCACGCAGGCCCGCTCGCACAGACCGCAGCCGGTGCAGGCGTCCGTGTGAACTTTCGGCAGCAGCACGGCATGCCGACCGGTGCGTTCGTTCCGTGTGTGCTCCAGGGTGATGGCCTTGTCTATCAGGGGACACGCCCGGTAGCAGGCGTCGCAGCGCAGGCCCCAGGCGGCGATGCAGTTTTCGTAGTCCATGACCGCCAGCCCGATGCGGGTCTTGTTCACGTCGAGGGTGCGGCCGTTTTCGGTACTGACCAGGCTGAGTTCCAGGGCGCCGGTGGGGCATTCGGAGGTGCAGGGGATGTCGGCGCAGAGGTAACAGGGAACATCCCGCGGAACCAGGCTCGGCGTGCCGGTCGGCGCGGCGGTGCCGGGACCGGCCAGGAACAGGGTGTCGTAGGGACAGGCCTCGACACAGATGCCGCAGCGGATGCACTTGCCCAGGAAATCAGGCTCGGGCAGGGCCCCGGGGGGGCGCAGGACCAGGGAGGCGGATTTGCCTTCGGTGACAAATCCGCCCCACACCACGCCACCGACCGCCGCGGCGGCGGCGCCGGCGGTCAATCGGGACAGGAAGTCCCGTCGGTCCATGCCTTTGTCCCGGGCCATGCTCAGCCTAGGCCCTGGTCAACTTGACGGCGCACTTCTTGAAGTCCGTCTCCTTGGAGATCGGGCAAGTTGCGTCCAGGCAGACCTTGTTGATGAGCACGCGTTCGTCGAAGAACGGCACCATCACCGTGCCCTTGGGCATGGTGTTGCGGCCCCGCAGTTCGATGTGGGCCTTCACCCGGCCGCGGCGGCTCTCGATCCAGATCGCGTCGCCGTCGGCGAAGCCCTGGCCGGCGGCGTCGTCCTGGTTCATGAAACACACCGCTTCGGGAACGGCCCGGTACAGCTCGGGCACGCGCATGGTCATGGTGCCGGTGTGCCAGTGTTCGAGCACGCGGCCGGTCACCAGCCAGAACGGGTAGGTGCCGTCCGGCATCTCCGGCGGATCCATGTAGGGCCGGAAGAAGATCTTGGCCTTGTTGGCCAGCTTGACCTTGTCGCCCTTTTGCGGACCCTTCAGGTCTCCGGGAGGCATGGCCTTCAGGGCCGGCCCGTAGAAGGCGAACTTCTGGCCGGGGGCCTTCTGTGCCACGTAGGGATCGTAGTCGGCGTTGAAGCGCCACTCGGTTTCCTTGCCGTCGATGACCGGCCATTTGAGCCCCCGACACCCGTGGTAGGTGTCGAAGTCGGCCAGGTCATGCATGTGTCCGACGCCGAACTGGCGGTATTCCTCCCACAGATACTTGTGCACGAAGAAACCGTAACCCTCGAAGCCGGCCACCTTGCGGCTGTCGCCTTCGGCCAGGGTGTTCAGCGAACCGGCGCCGACCGGATCGGGCCAGGCGTACTTCTGCGCATCGGCGTTGTTGAACAGGACGTCGAACAGGGTGTCGTCCGGCGAGTAACCCATCGCCTGGGCGTCGGCCAGCACGTCGGGCAGGGTCAGCTTGTCGGTGATCTTCTTGGCGCCCCACACTTCCTTCAGGGTGATGCGCTTGGAAAATTCGAAAGCCTGCCAGACATCGGGCATGGAGTCGCCGACGGGCGTGACCTGCTGCTTCCAGTGCTGGGTGCGGCGCTCCGCATTGCCATAAGCGCCCCACTTTTCGAATATCATGGCGCTGGGCAGGATCAGGTCGGCCACCTTGGCGCTGACGGTGGGGTAGGCGTCCGAACAGACGATGAAGTTGTCCATCTCGCGCGCCGCCTTGATCCAGTGGTTGGCGTTGGCGGTGTTCTGCCAGGGGTTGCAGACCTGCACCCACGCCCACTTGATCTTGCCGTCCTCGATGTCCCGCAGCAGCTTGGTGTAGTGGCTGCCCGGCTTGCCGTTGAGGGTCTTGGCCGGCAGCTTCCACAGCTTTTCGCTGAACTCGCGGTGCTTGGGGTTGGCCACCACCAGGTCGGCGGGCAGCCGGTGGGCGAAGGTGCCCACTTCGCGGGCGGTGCCGCAGGCGCTGGGCTGGCCGGTCAGGCTGAAGGCGCCGTTGCCGGGCAGCGACTGCTTGCCCAGCAGCAGGTGCACCATGTAGGCCTGCTCGTTGACCCAGCTGCCGCGCGTGTGCTGGTTCATGCCCATGGTCCAGTAGCTGACCACCTTGCGGTCCTTCTCCAGATAATAGTCGGCCAGGGCCTGGAGCTTCTTCTTGTAATCTTCGATCGATTCGTCCGGATCGCCCTTGGACAGCTCGGCCACGAAGTCGAGCGTGTAGGGTTCGAGACCCTTCTTGAACTCGTCGAAGCTGATGATCCAGTGCTTGGCCGCGCCCTTGGCGTTTTTCATCTCCAGGGTGTCGCCGGCCTTGTAGCCCTTGTAGGCCAGGGTCTTGCCCTCGGTTTCGCTGAGCACCTTGCTGAACTGCTTGTTCATGGTGTCCAGTTCGACCGCGGGATACTTGGGATTGTTCTTGTCGCCCCGCATGCCGTAGCCCACATCGACATGCCCGGTGGCGAACACGGTGTTCTGTTCGACAAACTCCTTGTCCATGGCCTCGGGCCGGTTGTAGACGATCTCCCGGGCGATGTAATTCCAGATCGCCAGGTCGGTCTGCGGTTTGAAGATGATCTCCACGTCGGCCAGGTTGCTGCAGCGGTTGGTGTAGGTGGTCAGGTTGACGATCTTGACCCGGTCGGGGTTGCTGAGCTTCCGGTCGGTCACGCGGGACCACAGGATGGGGTGCATTTCGGCCATGTTGGCGCCCCACAGCACCGCGGTGTCGGTGTACTCGATGTCGTCGTAGTTGCCGGCCGGCTCGTCGATGCCGAAGGTCTGGATGAACCCGACCACGGCGCTGGCCATGCAGTGGCGCGCGTTGGGGTCGATGTTGTTGCTGCGGAAGCCGCCCTTGACCAGCTTGGCCATGGTGTAACCTTCGTGGACTGTGTACTGGCCCGAACCGAACACGCCGATGCCCGTGGGCCCGAGCTCGCCGTAGGCGGCCTTGAACTGGTCGGCCATCACGTCGAAGGCCTGGTCCCAGCTGACGGGCTTGAACTTGCCCTTCTTGTCGAACTGGCCGGCGTCGTTGACGCGCAGCAGGGGCTGGGTAAGACGGTCCTTGCCGTACATGATCTTGGCGTTGAAATAACCCTTGATGCAGTTGAGCCCGCGGTTGACCGGCGCGGCGGGATCGCCCTTCACGGCGACGATCTTGTCACCCCTGGTGGCCAGCATCAGTCCGCAGCCGGTCCCGCAGAAGCGGCAGACCGACTTGTCCCACTTCCAGCCTTTTTCGGTCTCCTGGGCCTGGGCCATGGCCGAGGCCGGGATCTTCATGCTGATGGCGCCGGCGGCACTGACCGCGGCAGCCTGTTTGATGAAATCACGACGAGTGAGAGCCATTGCAAACCTCTTTCCGCTGCAAGACGGGAAGCCCCGTGGCGCCGATTTACGAAGAGGTACGGCGGCGGGTGATCCCCCAGATTCAATGTGTGAATTAAAACAGGGGAAAACCTGGATGTAAAGGTCCAAATTTAAAAAATAACAGGTTTATCTCTTTGTTGATCAATATGTTACGAATATTAATGTCAATAATGAATATCAATTTTATCTGGATTCATTG
Source organism: Candidatus Krumholzibacteriota bacterium (assembly GCA_039714075.1). Taxonomy (GTDB): domain Bacteria; phylum Krumholzibacteriota; class Krumholzibacteriia; order LZORAL124-64-63; family LZORAL124-64-63; genus JAGLCY01. The sequence continues at coordinate 11,962 of JBDLKA010000011.1, forward strand.
GAACAATTCCGGGCACTTTTCGAAAAATCGTTGTTAAAATGCGGTGGCCCAAAGTCTTGCGGTTCGGCGATTCGCATTCTGAACTTGAAGAAGCTCTAATCCAAGGGATCGATGCATGAAAAAGATCTGCCTGCCCGTCATGCTTCTTTTTCTTTCCGGCTGTCTGAGTTCCACTCCCTTCCAGTCGGCCCGCGTGGTCGAGCCGGGGCAGCAGTCCGCTTCGGTCTCGTTGCAGAAAAGCGTCGACGCCAATGACCCCACGGATTTCGCCTGGTACATGATGGAATTCGCGGGGCGGATGCCGGTGGCCGATGGCCGGATGGATTTTTCGCTGGGCGGCGCGATCATGGTTTTGGAGGATGACGACGGCCTGAGTGGTGTCGGCGGCATGTTCGGCCTGGGCACGAAGGTCGAGCTTTGGCAGGACATCCTGGCGGTGGAATTGCCGGCGCGGGTGGTGTTTGCCGGCGAGTCGACCCTGCATACGACCCACCTCTACCCGCGCGCCATTCTTTCGGTGCCGGTAGCCGAACTGGTGGAGATAAACCTGTCCCACACGCGGTACCTGTTCATGGACAACGAGGGGTGGACTCCCTACGCCTTCTCGCTGGGGCTGGCCTTCGGACGCCAGGGCGGCGCCATTTTCCGGCCGGAAATCGGCATCCTGGTATTTCCGGAGGACAATGATATCCTGCAATTCGGAATCGGATACACTCCCGAAGCGAAAGCTCCTCCGCCAACCCAAGGTTTCGAAAGGAACACCCCGTACTGATGCTGCGCTACCTGGAGGCCGTCTGGCACCCCAACCGCCAGGCGATCCATGACAAGATCGCCGGGACGGTGATGGCCAGGGGGTAGGCAATGTCATTGGAAAAAAAGTTTGGAATATCATCGGAAGCCCATCTGGGAAATGGAATTAGTATGCGACATTGACCGTTTTCCGCATATCGGAATACAATATGCTACACGAAATTCGGTATCCCGTTGAGGTAACCATCCGAGTTTTTAAGGGGAATATCATGCAGTTAATCAGAATAATCATGCCCAAAAAAATGGTCCCAGTACTTGTTTCAGTTCTTTTGGCTTCGCTTGTCATCACCGGCGGAGCATTCGGTCAGGATGAAGAAGAACCTCTGAATTGGGTCTATGGACCCGCCGTGTGCCAGTTGGGGTCCATAGCCCAGATCGAAATTCCCGAGGGATACCAGTTTGTCGACGGCGACGGCACACGGGTTCTCATGGAGTGGCTGGAAAACCCCACCAATGGGCAGGAACTGGGTTTTGTCATGCCGGAAGTCGAGGAGGACGGGGCTCTCGACTGGTTTGTCGTCTTCGAATACAACCCCATCGGGTTTGTCCGTGATGACGAGAAGGACAACCTGGATGCCGACGCCCTCATCAAGGGTATCAGCGAAGGCACCGAAGCGGCCAACGAAGTCAGGCGCCAAAACGGCTGGGAAGAATTCCACGTGAGCGGCTGGAAGATTCCGCCCTACTACGATATCGAAACCAACAATCTGAAATGGGCGATCCTCGGGTACAGCAATTCGGGTGAATCCGTCAACTTTTCGACCCGTCTTTTGGGCCGGGGTGGCGCGATGAGCGCCGATCTGGTTCTCGGTCCGGAAATCCTTGATCAAGCGCTTCCCGACTACGAAAACCTGATCTCGGGGTTCAGTTTCACCACCGGGAACAGGTACGCCGAATTTCGCGAGGGCGACAAGGTGGCCAAGTACGGCCTGACCGCCCTGATCGCGGGCGGGGCCGGCGCCGTCGCGATGAAAACGGGTCTGCTGGCGCGGTTCTGGAAGTTCATCGTCGTCGGTGTTGTCGCGGTCATCGGTTTCTTCCGGAAGCTGCTTGCCCGCCTGTTCGGACGCTCGGAATGAATGAACGGACGGCAGGGTCCGGTTCAAATGACTGATTACCAGGTAATCGTTGGGGTCTGCCTGTTGGGGATTGTGGGGGAGGCTGTGCGGATAGTTCGTTCCGGACAGGCCCTGCTGACCTCGGGGGTGACGGGCAGATACCGCCTGAAAGCATCCCTCCTGTTGCGTGCCGGCGAACCATTCCATATCCATTTTGCCCCGATCCTGCCGTCGGGGCCCGCCTTCCGGGTGAGGGAACCCGGCAATCCCAAAGGGTCGCCGATGGCCGAGCTGCTGAGTGTCGAACGGGCGGGGAATCTCATCGACCCGGTCCTGCGGTCTTCCACTCCGGTGGTTTTCGGAAGTCAGTTGCTCCTGCTCTATCTTGCGGTTCTGGTGCCCCTGGTGTTGTTGGGAGGAATCATCCCCTTCGGGTGGGCCGTTCTGGGCGGAACGCTGGCGGTCATCCAGGCCTATCTCCTGGTGGCTTTCACTGTGGCCCACAGCCGTATTCACCCCGGCGCCCTCGGCAAACGCATCCAGCACCTTGTGACGATGTTGTTTTTCCCGCCGGCCGGGGTTTTCGCCGCCGACCACCTGGCCGCCGACGTGCTGGAGGATGTTCACCCCTTGGCCGCGGTCCTTCATATTTGCCCGGAGGAAGAGGCGCGCCGAATTGCGGGCGCGTATTTGAGAGCCTGGATGAATCCGGTCACGGGGGAAGACGATGACCGCTTCACCTCCTGTCTCGAGGCGGCCGGGGTTCTGGTGGACAGCCGGGGTTGGAACCAGGAAGAGATAGCTGGGCCGCCCCGACCCGAGGGCCCCGAAAGTGTGTCCTACTGCCCGCGTTGCCATACCCAATTCCTGGTCGACGGGGGGACTTGCCCGGACTGTCCTGGAGTTCTCAAGCGTACTCTTCCGTGATACACTTCCGTTTCAAACCCTGATTTAGAATCATACCTCCCGAAATGGGGAACCCGCGAAAGGCCACCGTGGCGGAACAGACGCGCGTCCGAAAGTACTTCTTCCTGCACATGAGACCGAACCGGGTACCCGCGGCCACGCTGCGCTATACCCACACCTTTGGTCTGGGCGGCATGTCGGCGGTGCTGGCGGTCCTGTTGGTCCTGACCGGCGCCCTGATGATGCTGGCCTACGAGCCGACTCCCGGCCGTGCCCACGATTCGATCCTCGGCCTGCAGACCGAAACCCTCTTCGGGCCCCTGGTTCGCGGTCTTCATTTCTGGAGCGCCAACCTTCTGATTGCCGTGGCGCTGTTGCACATGCTGCGGGTCTTTTTCACCGGGGCGAAGGATGGACCCCGCAAGCTCAACTGGGTCATCGGTCTGACCCTGTTGGGGTGCGTGTTGGCCGCCAACTTCACCGGCTACCTTTTGCCCTGGGATCAGCTTTCGTACTGGGCGGTGACCATCTGTACCGGCATGCTCGGGTACGTGCCGGGCGTGGGCGGTTGGCTGCAGGAAGCGGTTCGCGGAGGCCGGGAGGTGGGACCGACCACGCTGATCATCTTCTATACGATCCACACCACGGTGGTGCCGGCAGCTATGGTCGTTCTCATGGGGTTTCATTTCTGGCGGATTCGCAAGGCGCGTGGAGTGGTCCTGCCGCGGCCGGCCGGAGAGTCCGCGCCGACCGATCCGGAGTTTGCCCGCGGCTGGCCGGATCTCATTCTGCGGGAACTGGCCGTGGGCACGGCGTTGATCGCGGTGGTGATGATGCTGGCGATCTTCGCCGGACCGGACCTGGGAACGCCCGCCAACCCCGGCATGAGCCCCAACCCGGCCAAGGCTCCGTGGTACTTCGTGGGCTTCCAGGAACTGCAGATCCACTTCCATCCCTTGTTCTCGGTCCTGGTCATTCCCCTGGCTGCGGTGGCGGGCCTGATCTGGTGGCCATATCGGCGCCGGGAAGCGGATCAGACGGGTGTCCTGTTCGGTTCGCCGGTGGGCAGGCGTACCGCGTTGATTGCCGCGCTGACCGGATTGATACTTACTCCGCTTTTGATCATCGCTGACGAGAAATGGCTGCAGCCCACCGCGTGGGCGCCGGCAGTTGTCGGCCATGGCCTGGTGCCTTTTCTGATCCTGGCCGCGGCGGTGGTGGGTTCCCATCAATTCCTGCGCAGGCGATTGAACGCCACGCGCGAGGATGCCGACCAGGCGGTGTTTGTTTTGCTGGCGACGGCTTTCACGATCATGACGATGACCGGTGTCTGGTTCCGCGGTGCGGGCATGGCCCTGGTCTGGCCCTGGTAGTTTTTGAAATCGGGGAGTAGCGAGTGACCGAACTGGAATCCAGGAAAACCGAAACGAAGGATCCGGATCTTTCGCGGCGGGGATTTTTCCGCAAAGTCTGGCTGGTGTTGGGTGCCCTGGCCACCCTGCAGTTCCTGTGGATCGGCTTCGATATGCTGCGCCCGCGCAAGCGCAGGCGCCGGGAGGCCGCCGCGGGCGCGATCTACACCGCCGGTCCGGTGGAACGGTTCGAACCCGGCACGGTAACCGCATTCCCGGAGGGCCGGTTCTACCTGTCGCGTCTGCCGGACGGGGGTTTCCTGGCCCTGGGCCGCACCTGCACCCACCTGGGTTGCACGGTCCCCTGGATCGAGGAGGACCGGCGGTTTGCCTGCCCCTGCCACGCCTCGGTGTTCGATATCACCGGTGAGGTGCTGAGCCCGCCCGCCGACCGGGCCCTCGACATGTATGCCGTTCGCATCGAGAACGGAATCGTAAAGGTGGACCTTGGCCGGACAATCAAGCGGCGTGGATTCGAAACCGCGCAGGTCACCATGCCATGAGCAGGGATCTTCAAAGATGGCAGATTCTCGGCCTGGCGGCGCTGGCGGCGATCGTTCTGCTGATTCCTGTGTATGTGTTACGGCAGGGTCGGGCGCCGGCGCCCCCGACCGTGGCCGGCGAGCCGACCTTCGTCGGCCGGAACGAATGCCGCTCCTGCCACGAAACCGAATTCCAGTCCTGGCTGAACAGCGATCACGACAAGGCCATGGACGTGGCGGCGGACAGCACCGTTCTGGGGGACTTCGACGACGCGGTTTTTTCCGACAAGGGTGTCACTTCGCGCTTTTTCCGGCGGGACGGAAGGTTCTTCGTCCACACCGCGGGCCCCGGCGGAAAGATGGGCGACTTCGAAATCACCCACACCTTCGGGCACGAGCCCCTGCAGCAGTATCTGGTTCCGTTTCCCGGGGGCCGGTTCCAGTGCCTGACCATCGCCTGGGACACCGACGAGGGCCGGTGGTTCAATCTGTATCCGGATACGGAAATCCCTCATGACGACTGGCTGAGCTGGACCGGCGGCGGCCAGAACTGGAACGGGATGTGCGCCGAGTGCCATTCCACCGATCTTAAGAAGGGCTATGACCCGGATACGAAATCCTTCAACACGACCTGGTTCGAAATCGATGTCAGCTGCGAGGCCTGCCACGGTCCGGGGTCGGACCATGTGGAGTGGGCAAGGATTCAGCCCATGGCGCGTCCCGAGGTGGAGGAATACGGTTTGGCGGTGGCGACGGGGGACCTGGCAGTGGCGGAATTCGTCAACCTTTGCGCTCCTTGCCACGCCCGGCGGGTCATCCTGGGCGACTATGACCACGCCGATCCCCACCTGCTGGAAAACATGGTGCCCACCACCCTCGACCAGGGACTGTACCACGCCGACGGGCAGATTCTCGAAGAGGTATACGTCTACGGTTCGTTCGTGCAGAGCAAGATGTTCGCCAACGACGTCAGCTGCCGGGATTGCCACGATTCGCACAGCCTGAAACTCAGGTTCGATGGCAACGATCTTTGTCTGCAGTGCCATCTGAGCGAGACGTACGACAGCTACGACCATCACTTCCACAAGAAGGTTCACGAGGGCAAGCCCAGCGACGGGGCCCTGTGCGTGAAGTGCCACATGCCCGAACAACCCTACATGGTGATCGATGAACGGGCCGACCACAGCCTGCGGGTACCGCGCCCGGATCTGAGTTTGACCACCGGCAGTCCCAACGCCTGCAACACGGCCGATTGTCACGGAGACAAGTCCGTCGCCTGGTCGGTGGAGCACTACGAAAAATGGTACGGGCTGGCCCGGAAGCCCCACTATGGCACCGCGCTGGCCGCCGGACGCGAGGGAACGCCCGCGGCGCGGGACGATTTGATACGGCTGGCGGGGGACATGCTTTATCCCGGGATGGTCCGGGCCACGGCGCTTTCCTTGCTGCCCAATTATCCCTCGCCCGAAAGCACGGCTGCATTCGCCCGTGCCCTGGCCGACGAAGACGCCCTGGTGCGCTACACGGCTGTGAACAACGCGTCGGCCGCCACCGGGCAGGAATTCGTGGACCTGCTTGCGCCGCTGCTCTTCGATCCGGTTGGATCGGTGCGGATCATGGCGGCCTCGCGCCTCGCGGATGCCCCGGACGAAATGCTCAAGCCCTACCAGCAGGAAGCCCTGGCCAAGAGTCTGGCGGAATACGAAGAAGCCATGGCCTATTCCCTGGACTTCCCGTTTGCGGGATTCAACCTGGGCAACCTGTACGCACGCTTGGGGGACGCGGGGAAAGCGGAAGCGTTTTACCGCACGGCCATCGACATCGACGGGCTCTTCATTCCCGCCCGGGCCAACCTGGCCATCCTGTTGAATTCCCTCGGCCGCAACGAGGAGGCCGAGGCCCAGTTTCGGGCGGCCCTGGACGCCGAACCCGAGGCTTATGACCTGGCTTATTCCCTGGGGTTGCTGCTGGGGGAGATGGGGAAATACGAAGAGGCGGAGAAGTACCTGGCCATCGCCGTGGCGGGCATGCCGGGGCATCCGCGGGCGGCGTACAATCTGGAGCAGGTCAGGGACTATCTTCGGGACAGGGAGTAGGTGCCGAGGGGGGCGGTGTCGTACTTCCAGATGCGATGGGATCATGGATATCACTGCGAAAAGTGTCCCCGGGGGCACTTTCAGTCTCAGACCACAACAGATCCTGTGTAAAGCATTCGAGATGTCGGAAAAAGGCAAGTGCAGCGTAATGTCATGATTCATTCCTCGACGGAAAAAACCGGAAAGTAAAAATTTTGACCAAGAGTTTTCATCGCTATTGTTCCCTGCCGCCCGGATCCGTATACTCATTGCAAGGCATATAGTTAAAACAGGGGCATATACTCGATCCAGGCAGGTTTGATGATGAAATCTTTCGTTGTTGTGCTATTTCTTTGTGCCATACCGGCTCTTCTCTTCGCGGATTCCCATGTCGACTTGATCCACACGGTTCCTATTAACCCGGACCCCATGGTGCCCTTTTTCGTATACCTGGAGGCGTCCTTGCCGGATCAGTGCTGGACGCAGGGACCTGTCGGAGATTTTGAATTCACTGATTTGGATTCCTTCAGCGGCACCAGTTGTCCCGGCGGTATCTTATACTTTTGGATCGCGTTTGATCACGACGGACTGCCGGAAGGGCAGCACTCGATCACGGTCACTGAATGGCACGATAGCGTGAGGGACCCGGGTCCCTATGAACATGTTGTCGAGTTCACCGTCGGCACTCCACCGGTTAGTAATGAAAGTATTTCCTGGAGTTCCGTGAAGGCCCTTTACCGCTAGTATGGATCGGTCGGGCCCCGGCGGTTCCATACTGTCTAGATGTTTGGCGGAAGCTCAAGGTTGTGGTTTGGAGTGGCGATCAGGTTGTTCGGCCTGATCGCCTTTTCATTGGAATATGAAAAAACCGCCTCGGCAAATAAGACGTGAACCACTCCTCAGATTAAACCTACCCCAATCAATTGGTCTGAAACCTCTGAACCACCGCCGCCTGCATCTCCCGAATCGCCCCGAAAGCGTCCTTCAGATGCCGGTGCTCCAGCGAGGTCAGCCGGCTCAGACGAATGCTGTTGGTGGGCTCCTCACCCGCTCGAACCTGCGCCAGCTGTTCGCGCAATCTCAGCTGCAGGGATTGATCACGAGCCAACCGGCGCGGTTGCGATCCGAATCAGGGTAATCGGGCCCTTTTGTGTATCTTCACAGTTTGTCTTTATTGAATGTTCCTTGTCTCCGATTGCGGAGCTGTGATATAAAGCCATTACACATACCTGTTTGCGGCCTCGCACCTGAAATCCAACCTCCGGAGGCACTTACCCATGTCAGGGCAGAATGATAACAAGACCTATGAGCCCAATCCCGACGTGGCGGCCACCTCGCATATCGGCAGCATGGAGGAATACCAACGACTGTACCGCCTGTCCCTGGACGATCCGGAAACTTTTTGGGGCAAACAGGCCGAGACGCTGACCTGGTTCAACCAGCCCCGCATGGTCTTTGACCACGATTACGACAACGTGGATTTCAGCTGGTATCTGGGCGGACGCCTGAACGCCTGCTTCAACTGCGTGGACCGGCATTTGGATGAAAGAGGGGACCAGGACGCCATCATTTGGGTGAAGGACGAGCCCGGCGAGTACGAACACATCACCTACCGGCAGCTCAAGCACGAGGTGGCCAAGGTGGCCAACGTGCTCAAGGCCCACGGGGTGCGCAAGGGCGACCGCATCGCCATCTACATGCCGATGATTCCGGAACTGGCCTACACGATGCTGGCCTGCGCGCGGCTGGGGGCCATCCATTCCATCATTTTCGGCGGCTTCAGCGCCGACGCCATCCGCGACCGGGTCCTGGACGCCCGCTGCAAGCTGGTCGTCACGGCCAACGAGGGGCTGCGCGGGGGCAAGAAGATCAAGCTGAAGGACACCGTGGACCGGGCGGTCGACGGGCTGGACATGGTCGAGACGGTGCTTGTGGCTCGCCGCACCGACACCGAAACAAACATGAAAGCCGGCCGCGATTTCTGGCTGGACGAGGAGACCCGCAAGCAGCGCTCGACCTGCACCGTGGAGTGGATGGGGGCGGAGGATCCCCTGTTCATCCTCTACACCTCGGGATCGACGGGCCAGCCCAAGGGCGTGATGCACACCACCGGCGGCTACATGGTCTACGCCTCGATGACGCACAAAATGGTCTTCAACTACCAACCGAACGACATCTACTTCTGTGCCGCGGATATCGGCTGGATCACGGGGCATTCGTACATCATCTACGGGCCGCTGGCCAACGGGGCGACCACGGTGATGTTCGAGTCGATTCCCACCTACCCCGACGCGGGCCGCTACTGGCAGATCGTGGACGACCTGAAGGTGAACATCTTCTACACCGCACCGACGGCCATCCGGGCCATCGCGCGCGAGGGCGACAAATTCCTGGAGAATTCGTCCCGTGATTCGCTCAAGGTGCTCGGCACGGTCGGCGAGCCGATCAATCCCGAAACCTGGAAGTGGTACCTGGAAAAGGTCGGCAAGGGGCACTGCTGCATCGTGGACACCTGGTGGCAGACCGAGACCGGCGGCATCATGATCACCCCGCTGCCGGGGGTCACGCCGCTCAAGCCGGGGTCGGCCACGCTGCCGTTCTTCGGCGTGAAACCCTTGCTGGTGGACGAAGAGGGGACACCGATCGAAGGCAACGGGGTGTCGGGCAACCTGTGCATCGCCCAGACCTGGCCGGGACAGGCGCGCACCGTGTGGGGCGATCACCATCGCTTCTACGAGACCTACTTTTCGCAGTATCCGGGTCTGTATTTCACCGGCGACGGCTGTCGGCGCGACGAGGACGGCTACTACTGGATCACCGGCCGCGTCGACGACGTGATAAACGTGTCCGGGCACCGCATGGGCACCGCCGAGGTGGAAAGCGCGCTGGTGGCCCACGAGGCCGTCGCCGAAGCCGCGGTGGTCGGTTTTCCCCACGAGATAAAGGGACAGGGCATTTTTGCCTACGTGATCCTCGGGGTCGACACCAACGACGCCACCGACGGCGAACTGGTGGGCGCCCTGAAGCAGCAGGTGCGCCAGGTCATCGGGCCCATCGCCACCCCGGACCAGATCATGATCGTGCCGGGGCTGCCCAAGACGCGCAGCGGCAAGATCATGCGGCGCATCCTGCGCAACATCGCCGCGGGGGAATACACCGATCTGGGCGACATCACGACCCTGGCCGATCCCACGGTGGTGGAAAAGCTGATCGAAGGCCACAAGGAACTGTAGAACCGCACGAACGGACATCAACTATTCCTAGAAGATGTACCACCAGGAGGCGGTGAAGCGCTGGCCGGTGAGATCCCTTTCGTCATCGACGTCCGCGACCGTCGTGGTGAAGTTGATGAACTCGACACCCCAGCCGAACTGCTTGGTGACCTTGTATTTCAAGTTGGCGAAGATGGTCTGGTTCTTCAGGTAGGGGGCGCCCGAACCGTTCAGGTCCTCGTCCTTGGGGTCGTCCGTTCCGAATCCCCCGTTGAGGCCGACCTTGTCCGAGGCGGCGAAACTGAGGCTGACGAAACCGCCCTTGCTTTCGATTTCGGTGGCCCCGTCGGGGTGCCACGGGTTGTAGTCGAATCCGTAATGCACGAATTCACGGCCGAGACCCTTGCCCGTATAGACCTCACCCTTGACGACGAACTTTTCCCCCACGGGGGCTTTGAACTCCAACGCAACCAGGTGGGAGCTGTAGTCGGCCGTGGAGACCAGCACGTCGGGGGGAGGTGCTATGTTATCCATGGTGAAGGTCACGTCACTGGCGGACCGCATGCCGCCGCCCAGGGCGACCAGGCTGCCTTCACCGAGCAGATCGGAAAATGCGACCCGGCCGAGCAGCCAGGGCATCTTCTCCTGCTGCTCCTGAGAGTTCGAAACACGGTGTTTCATGGCGCTGACCAGGAATTCGATGTTGTCGGGCTTGTAGCGGACGGTCACCTGGGGCACGCGCCACCAGAGGTTACCCGACCAGCTCTGGACACCGAAATCGAGGGTGGCGGGATTCTGCTGGGCGACCGGAATCCAGTCCTGGCCGCCGCGAATCGAAAGTCCATTGCTTTTTTTGGCTTCGGCGTAACCCAGGCGCATGCGCGGGATCAGGCTATTGCCGGCATTGGCCCCGTAGAAATCGATTTCGAAGACACCACTGTAGGTCCATTCACCCTGGGCGGAACCGGCCTTGAAGCCGAGGCGCGTGTCGCGGGGATTGAAACTGAACTGCTCGGTACTGTCATCCTTGAGGTACCCCATGAAGTCCACCGCCTGCCGGCCGGTGTCGTATTGCATGTCGAACTTGGCGCGGCCCCAGAATTTAAGGTCCACTCCGCTGGACACCTCACCTTCCGCGGTCGCGGACACGGCCATACTCATCAACGACAGAGTGAACATCAGGCAGACGAGGGATCGCAATACTGCAGTTCCATTATCATTCCGCATTTTCGACCTCCATTTGTCTATCAGGGGAGAGTGTCCGACCCGGTTCCGCAAAAAAGAGACTCCTTAATTCTCGGAATTGCCGCACCTGCGGGATACAGGAAGAAGGAGAGGGCAGGGCGGAATGAAGGGGAGTTGCGAAACCATTTGAATATTCTGCCCGAACACCGAGAAAAATACAAACCTTTATCGAAATTACCTAAATAGTAATCAATAAATAAGTTGCAGCGTAAACTGTCCCGCGGCAAGGGGTTCCAGTAGGGGCCCAATTCCGGGAGCCTGCTTGTACCCATGGCGAATGGGATGTGCGACTGGAATGATTGTCTGTGGCTATCTGATTTTGTATAATAATTTGGTATTTTCGCCCAAATTCTATTTTTTCGCACGAGGGGGTTATCATGCGAAAGTATTCATTTTTCCTCGCTCTGGTTATCGCCGTCATCGCCGGGTTTTCAACAGACCACTTCCGCATCGCTCAGGCCGGAGACCAAATTCCAGCCACCACATTCTCGACCATCGTCGATACCCTGGACCTTTACGGTGGGCCGGGCACCCTGGAGGGAACATTCCAGACCGCCGGCGGCCTGCCGGACAAGCAGGGCTGGACCACGTCCGACGGGACATCGTCGATTCATGATACCTGGAACATCTCGCCCTACAATGCCGCCAACCTCGACCCGGGTGTGACGGACAACAACGCCTGGTGGTGCGGCCAGGAATTCCCGGCCTGCCACAACGACACGATCGGGGGTTACGGTAACAACTGGAATACTTCGTTGGCCTGGGAGGGAATCGTGACCGACCCTTCCCTGCCCGCGACCGTCACCGTGACCGGAATCCTCAACAACGACACCGAACCGGGATATGACAAAACCAGTTTGAATTTCGGGACCGCGTATGGCCAGTATTATCAAACCATGGTTTTGGACGGAAAGGTGGTCGGGTTCGCTTTATTCGAAAGCTTCACCTACAACCCCGGGGAATACTTCGGGGATCTGGGGGAAGTCATGGTGCGTCTCACCTTCCAGTCCGATGGCGGTTGGTCCGACGAGGATTGCTACCATCCCACCACAGGAGCGGTGCAGGTCGACAACCTGCAGGTGACCATCAGCCAAACCGGCTATCCCGATCTCGTCAGCCCTGTGGAAACCTGTGAACCCGGTGATCCGGTGCAGTGGGAAATCATTCCGAACCAGGGATATGGAAATTTCGCCCAGTTGTGGACCGGCCTCCAGGATGCCGATCCGTTGGTGGACAATTTTTCACCCCAGTGGGCCTTCATCGATGACGGCATCATCGAACCCGGCACCGGTGGCACCCAATGCCGATTGGGCATCGGATGCTACGGACCCGACAGCCTGGTTGTGGACATCTGGAGTGGACTGCAGAACAATATCAATATCGGACTGAAGAACCATGTTACTTCCCCGCCCATCGAACTTCCCGTTCCTACGGGACTTCCCGGCCCCCCTGGTCTGGTGGTCGAGGAACTGATCCTGTCAACCGACGCATATTTCCACTGCGACCCGGCGTGCGGTGCCTTCATGGCCCTGGGTTTCGATATCCTGTCCACCGCCGATCCCGCCGGGCAGGAAGACTATATCGTGGCTCCACAAATGTTTTTTGTCTACGATGGTCCGGAATACAAACGCGTCACCAGAGTATTCCCCCTGGACTCCCTGGTTCCCGGCGCACGGTTCGTAAAAATTCGGATCTCCGCCGATGATGTCAGGACATCGTGGTGCTGGACGGCCCTCTTTTCGACCCCCGCACCCTACTTCGACAACGTGCGGCTGCAGGTCGGTCTCACGAACCCGGCCTCACCCGTGCCCGAAATACAGGATGGATTTCACCTCAGCCTGCATCCGAACCCCTTCAATCCGGCGGTGGAGATCAGCTGGTTCCTGCCCCGCGACGGGGAACTGGAGATCCTGGTCTACGATGTTTCCGGACGGCTGGTGCGTTCGCTGGTCGGGGAAACCGCGATTGCCGGACCGGGCTCCATCATGTGGCGAGGCGATGACGAGCAGGGCCGGTCGGTGCCTGCGGGAGTATATTTTTGCAAGGTGAAGAGCGCCGGCGAGATATTGGTGCAGAAGATGACTCTATTGAAATAGTGGGCGGGGACCAGCATTGTCGAGCATGAGAATCATCGTCGTGGCGGCACTCCTGCTGGGCAGTTCAGCGGCCCTCGCCGAGGACTTCGACCACGAACCCGCCCTGTACTGGTGGCGGGGCGGTTTCAGCCCGGACTTCCAGACCAACGACGTGATCGAATGGGTCGTGGCAAGCCGGGTCGGCCACAGCGCCTTCGTCTACGAGTACCCGATGTTCGTGGTGTACTCCGAGATCGGGCGCCGGTACCCGGGTGGGGAGCAAACGGATTCCACCTACAATTTCCGCGCCGTCGCCTGTTTTATCTCCACACTCGCCGATCGCTCGCTCGACGGTCGCCCCTTTCTTTCCGGAAAGGCCGAACCCAGGTGGTGGACGTACCTCCTTTACGCCCACAACAACAGCTACAAGCTGCGCCTGTCCCGCGGCCTGCGGCTCACCCTGACAACGCGAACGGATATCGCGGCCACCGATTTCGAACGCGAGAAGGGGGGTGTCCTTTTCACACCCCGCCTGGGCTTCGAATGGGTCGGGCTGAGCACGGGTTTCCAGAGCGAGAATCCTCCGACGACCAACCGCCTGCACCTGGGTGTGGGACACGGTTACTGGTGGGGGTTCGACGGGCAGAACCGTTCAGCGGGCTGGACCCTCGTGGTCGGGTTTGCGTTCCTGGCTGCCATTTGAAGGGGTTTGGGGCTGTCACCCAGCGCCCGATGTGTTAAACCATGGGGGACCCGAAACCCGATTTTTACGGAGTGATGACGTGAACCGATTTTTCCCGGCCGTCGGCGCCGGTCTTCTATTGCTGTGCGGGATTCTGCTGGCCTGGCCCATCGTGACCGGGGGTTGGATGACCTATCTGGACAACCCGGCCCACGTGGCGGAAATCCACAGCCTGGCCTTCGACGACGGCGGTGGCTGGTCGGACATCGCCTGGTGCGGTTATCCCCTGGGACGTCTGCATTCGCCGGTGTGGTTCGGCTGGTTCGCCCATCTGGTGCGCGCGGGCCTGCCCCTGGGTCCGGTCTACGCCTTCCTGGTGGTGATGGGCTTCGTGACGCCCCCGCTGGTCCTGTTCGGGCTGGTCCGGCGCCGCGCCGGAACCGTGGCCGCGGTCCTGCTGGCCTGGCTGGTCCTGGTGCAGAAGACCAGTCTGGTGGGTTTCGGCTCCCCCCTGGGCGGGATGTGGAGCTTCTATCTTTCGTGCGGGCTCTTTTTGGTCCTGGTGGGGCGTCTGTCCTCGCGCGAGGACCGGACGGCGGATCTGTTCTGGATCGCGGGGCTTTACGGTTCGCTGGGGCTGACCCATCTGTTCACCATCGTGCCGGGTGTCCTGGTTTTCATCATCCACGCGGTCGGCCGCCTGGTCCGCGGGGAAGACCGGCGCTTCCTGGTGGCCCAGGGTCTGGCCGCCGGGTTGGGGGCGGTCGCCGCGGCCGCCTACTGGGCTCCCCTGTTGCTGGGTGGGGACGGAGTGGCGGTCATCTCCTACAACCTGCCGCCGGTGAAGTTGCTGGCCCGGCTTTTCCTGGGCGCGCCCGTGTCCGAACTGGTGAAACCGGACGCGAATCTGCTGGCCGGTTTTTCCGTGGCGACGTCGCTGCCCATGATCCTGCTGGTCGGTTCGGGATTGGCGGGATTTTTCCTCAACGGCAGGAAACCCGGCGGCAACCGCAGTCGCCTGGGGGACTACGGGTTCATCTTGTCCGTGGTGCTGTTCGCCGTGCTGCTGGTGTTGGGACTGTTTCAGGCGGCCGGGCGGGACATCACCTGGCTGGGTCACGTGAGCTGGCGCCTGCTGTATTTCGTGAGGCTGGGTCTGGCCCTGTCGACGCTTCCCCTGTTGGCCCTCCTGGGTGAAAAGTTTTGGGGATGGAATAGCGCGACTGCCAGGCGCGGAGTGCTTCTTGTCGGCGCGGCCCTCCTGGTCCTGTTCTCCGTGGGTCTGGGTGCGCCCCTGAGGTCGGTGGTCCTGGACCGGGACGGCGGCGAGATGCAGGAGATCCGCCGGTTGTGGGCCTGGTTGGAGGACAATCACACTGCTGACTGGGGCCGGGTCTATCTGCAGGACCCCTTCGGCAGCGAAACCCCCCTGGGCAACAGCCACGTTTTGTCCCTGACCCGGCGGGAGACGGGTATCGACCAGGTGGGGCCCTTGTACGCGGGCTCACCTTTCCATACCGTTCCCTGGCTGGTGGGTGAATCGCGCAAGCTCTTCGGCAGCCCCATGCGCAAGGCCGAAGATTTTACGCGCATGCTGCGGTTGATCCCGGCGGCCAACACGACCCGTCTGGTCCTGCACTGGCCCGACCTGGCCGCCGAGATGGTAAATAAGGGTTACGCCCGCTACGAATACCGCAGCGACAGCTACGACGTGCTGGCCATGGTGGATTATCCCCGGAGCAGCTGGGCCGAGCCGTTGGGCAAGGGTGTTACGGTGTCGGCCGCCCAGGTGAGGGCCGGTCGCTGGCGGGTGACGACGGACGCGGACCGATCCGGCGGCGCGGCCCTGGTCAAGGTCTCCTGGTCGCCTCTCTGGAAAACGACCCGCGGCGACGACCCGGTGGTCGAGATGCACGACAGCGGTCTGATCCGGCTGTCCGGGCTGCCGGCCGGCCGGCACATCACCATGCTTGAATTCCGCCAACCCCGCTGGCCGGATCTGGTATCTGCGGTCGGTTGGGGACTGTGGCTGATCCTGCTGGCGGCGTGGCGCCTGGTGCCGGCCACCAGGAAGGGAAAACATTGAAAATCCGCGGCCTGATCAACTTCCCCTGGTACCCCCTGCTGATCGCGGTCCTGCCGCTGGTCCACTTCTACGAGGCGAACTTCCGCGCGTTCTTTCCGGCGGATTTTCTGCGCGTTGCGGTGCTTTTCCTGGCCTTGTCCGGACTCCTGCTTCTGGCCGCCGGGCTGGTGTGGAAAAACCGCCACCGCGCCGCGCCGGTGACGGCCCTTCTGACGGCGGTCCTGGTGGCCGGGAACGAATTGGGTGGATGGCTGAGCGCCGCCCTGGTGATCACCGCGGTGGTGTCGGGGATTTTTCTGACCCTGCGCAAGCCGGACCTGACGCGCGTGACGCCGCCCCTGAATGCCGCCTTTCTGGTCCTGGCCCTGCTGCCGGTGTTGACCGCCTGGTGGACCGACCGCGGGGAAACACCGCCTTCACCCACGGCGCAGTTCGCGCAGCCCCTGCCGGTGTCCGCCGCCGGCGCGGTCAAACCCGACATCTGGTTCCTGCTGATGGACGGCCTGGGCAGCCCCGCCTTTATCGAGCGGGAGTTCGAACTGGATGCAAATCTCTACTCGGGGCAATTGCGGCGGCGGGGCTTCCGGGTGCCGGACGTCAGCCGGGCCAACTACCAGCAGACGGGCCTTTCGGTGTCGGCGACCTGGAACGTGGCCCACATCCCCGCCCTGCTGGACGTTCCCGATACCTCCAGCCGTGATCGCCGCGTCCTGTACGATATGATCGCCGACAGCCGGGTCCTGCGCGCCCTGACCGACCTGGGTTACCGCACCGTGAACGTGCCTTCGAGCTATCCCATGACCCGCCTGCGCCATGCCGAGGCCCACCGGGAACCCTTTTTCGCTCCCAACATGATCGAGTTCGCCATCCTGGAGAAGGGTGTTCTGCCCCTGGTGCAGCCGCTGCTGGGCGCCGGGCCGGCCGATCTGGCCTTCGCGTTGCGGCGCCGCAACCTGGAGTACGTCTTCGACAATCTGCCCGCTGCACGGGAGGCCGTTCCCGACGACGAGCCGGCCCTGGTGTTCGCCCACGTCATGGCGCCCCACCCACCCTTCGTGTTCGATGCCGCCGGCGGGGCCCGGCGCTCGGAGAAGCGGTTCGAATTTTTCGACGGCAGCCACTGGCTGGATCTTCACGGCTGGGCGGCCGGGCACTACCCGGAGAAGTATCACGCCCAGGCCATTTATGTCATGAGACGGTTGGGTGAGGCGGTGGACCAAATCCTGGCGCAGGCGACGCGGCCGACGGTCATCATCGTGCAGGGGGATCACGGGCCGGGGTCGCGTCTGGACTGGGAAAAGCCCGAAAAGTCGGATCACCGGGAGCGCTTCGAAATCTTCAACGGTTGGTATCTGCCGCCGGGAATGGAGGCCGAACTGCCGGAGGGCGTGACGGCCCTGGCCACGTTTCCGATCCTGTTCAAGGCGTTGTTCGGCACCGAAATGGCCGTCCCCGCGGACAGATTCCTGATCGCCAGGTGGAGCCGGCCGTACGTTTTCTTCGAAGTCCGGCAATAGGTCCGGCAATAGGAAGCGGGGTCAGTCGACCTTCACGATCTCCGGCCGGTTCAATTCCGCGATGACCACCGTGGCGAGACTGCCGGCCACCAGGCAGGACAAAAAAACCACGATCCATATCCACGGGTTGTCGTGCAACCATTTCCGCATGAATGATCCTCTATCGCTTATCGCGCGGGGGCCGGCTACGGCCCCCTGAAGCGCACCTTGATGTTCTGAACGTTTCCGCCGGCCGAATCGGTGACCGCGAAGTGGAAATCCTCGGGCAGAACGTAGCTGGATTTGGGCATCATGGCGAACAGCGACAACTGCCGGTCGCCGAGCCTCTCCAATTCGACCCTGTCCTGGGGAATAATGTAGTCCACGCCCTCACGGCCCGCCAAAGCGTCGTCCGCCGGGGCGATGAAATACACCTGCGAGGCATCGGACTTGTTCTGCAGGTGCAGGGTGTAGAGGTTGCGGATCACGCCGTCCTCGATGGTGTAGGGCATGCCCTGGGAACGCATCACCGTGACCTGGAACGATTCCCGATCGGTGGCGCGGGCCACGAACAGGGCGCCGAGCGCCAGGATGACCACCGAGTAGATGAAGAACCGGGGCCGCAGCAGCCTGGCCTTGCCCGTTTCGAAACCGCGCGAGGAATCGAAGCGCACCAGTCCCCGGGGTTTGCGGATCTTGTCCATGATGTCGTCGCAGGCGTCGATGCAGTTGGTGCAGCCGATGCACTCGAGCTGCAGCCCGTTGCGGATGTCGATGCCGGTGGGGCACACGTCGATACAGCGCCGGCAGTCGATGCAGTCCCCACCCTTGTCCACGCCCTTGTGCCGGGGCTCGCCGCGCTTTTCGTCGTAGCCGATGATCACCGTGTCGTAGTCGACCAGCGTCGACTGCAGCCGGCCGTAGGGGCAGATGATCAGGCAGGTCTGCTCGCGGAACCAGCTGTAGTCGAAGTACAGCAGGCCGGTCCAGAAAAGGCTCCAGATCAAAGCCGTGGTGCTGCCGGGGAAAAACGGCACCAGGTGCAGCATTTCCCGGGTGGGAATGAAGTAGCACATGAAGGCGATGGAGAAGTTCCAGCACAGGAAGATGAATATTCCGTGCTTGAGCAGCTTGCGCCAGGTCTTGTCCAGGCCGCCCTTCTCGTTGCGGCGGATGCGTTCCAACCGCCGCCCTTCGATGATGCGCTCGATGGGCCGGAAGACACCCTCCATGAAAACGGTCTGGGGACAGGCGAAACCGCACCACACGCGGCCGAAGAGCGAGGTCAGCACGAACAGGGCGATGCCCGCGCCGATCAGCACGAAGAAGAACAGGTGGAAGTCCTGGTTGGTGAACGTCGCGCCCATCAGGTAGGCGGCGCGTTCGGGGATGTCGATCAGGATCAGGGGGTGGTTGCCGACGGTGATCCAGGGCGCCGCCGCGTACACGATGATCAGCAGGGCGTACATGAAGTACTTGCGGGTGGTCCAGCGCCCCTTGACGTCGGCGACCTGCAGCATGTTGCGCGAGCCGTCGGCGTTGATGGTGTAGACGGTGTTCAGGTCGGGCTGCCGTTTCGCGGGGCGGGCGGCCTGGGGGTCCTTCTCGGTCATTCCTGATCTCCTTCGGGCCCGGGCGAGGCCGCTCAGTTCCAAGTGTTCATCTATGTTTTACAAAAACAAAAGGGCGGTCACCGATCGGCGACCGCCCCCGGAATCCGCACCGGTCAGAAGCTGCACGGTTCGCCTTCAGGCGCCTTGCCGGCCACCTCGTTGCCCTTGATGGTCAACACGTAGGAAAGAACCGCATGCACGCGGCTGGGCCCCAGCTGGTTCTGCCAGGCGGGCATGCCCTTGGCGGCCACGCCGTCGTTGACGATCTTGAGCATCTGCATGGGTTCGCACCCGTGGACCCAGTAGCCGTCGGTGAGGTTGGGCCCCACCAGTCCCTGACCCTGGTCCAGGTGACAGGCCACGCAGTGCTTCACGAATATCTCGCGCCCCTCGGCCACCTTGTCCTCGGACTGGCTCATCATGACGAAAAACTCGTTGTCGATGCCGGCTTCCAATGCCCGGGCGAGCTGGGCTTCCTGGGCGACTTCCATTTCCATGGCGAACCGCTCGTGCGGCAGCACGCCCACGCCCAGGGTGTGGAAGAAGACCCAGTACAGCAGGGCAAAAACCATGGAGCCCCACATGATCCACAGCCACCAGTTGGGCAGGCGGTTGTCGAACTCCTGGATGCCGTCGAATTCATGATCCATGACCGTGTCCTGCTGGTACTCGGTCCGGTTGTCGCGGTTCAGGTTCTGGTTCTCGGTCACGGGTGGGCCCTCCCATCGGCCTGGCTTGGAATGTTCAGACGGTCACCGGTGGCGCTGTCCTCGGCAAAAGGCAAAGCCGCCATCCGGTCGACCTTTTCCTTGTCGCGCAGCCCCAGAAACACGTAGGCCAGCACGCCGACAAAGAACAAAACGAAAATCAACAGGCCGATCAGCGGCCAGATCAGGTGATCGCTCTGCGCGTAAAATTCCTGGAACATCGGCAAATCCTCCTACTGTTCCAGAGCTGTTTCCGCCGGTGCGGGGGCCACCGGTTGCGGTCCCCGGCCCAGCCTCTGCAGATAGGCGATCATCGCGGCCATCTCACTGTCCGGCAGGATCTCCACATCCTTGTCGGCCAGGTAGTCGGCAATCATTTTCCCCTGGCTGGCGAAACGCTGTTCGGCCAGGGCGATATCCTCGTCCGTGTACGGCGTGCCCAGTTTCCGCAGGGCGCGCATCCGGCCGGCAATCACGGCTGGATCCACCGTCTTGGTCTTGAAGTGCGTGTACGTGGGCATGTTGGACGCCGGCGAGGTGGACCGCGGATCCATCAGGTGCAGGTAGTGCCACAGGTTGTCGTACTTGCCGCCGACCCGCGCCAGGTCCAGGCCCGTGCGCTTGCTGCCCCACTGGAAGGGGTGATCCAGCAGCGACTCTTCCATCCGCGAGTACTCGCCGTAGCGCAGCACCTCGTGGCGGAAGGGCCGGATCATCTGGCTGTGACAGACGTAGCAGCCTTCGGCCACGTAGATATCGCGTCCGGCCAGTTCCAACGGACTGTACGGTTGCTGGACCCACTTGGCGGTTTCGGCCAGGGAAGGATCCTCGGCGATCATTTCCTCGGTGATCTCCAGCGGCACCTTGTTGCTCTGGATGATGGTGGGGATGATCTCCACCGCGCCGCCGATCAGGATGGCGACCAGGGCCAGGATGGTGAACACGAGCGCGTGCCGTTCGATCAGGCCGTACCAGTGGCCCCACCTTTTCTGGTGCAGGCCGTAGGAGATGATCGCGGCCACCGAGACGACGATCAACAGGGCCAGGACCACGGGGCTCAGCATGGAGCCCGCGACTCCGAACCAGACCGCCAGGACCATGATGGCGACGATGAACATCATGGGGGCGCTGGTCAGCAGGGCCCAGGCGCTTTCGCCGTCGCCGGCCGGCCGGCGGGCGGGCACCTGCACGCTGACCGTCGAGGGCTTACCCTGCTTCGCGGTCATGATCATGTTGTAGACCAGCAGGAACGAGCTGAGCAGGTACAGCGTGCCACCCACCAGGCGCGTGTGGTACATCATGACGCTGTTGGTGATCGCCTCGATGAAGTCGGGATATTTCAGGAAGCCTTCGGCGTCCAGGGCGCGCCAGAACAGGCCCTGGCTGACGCCGCTGACCCACATGGAGACCACGTACATCAGGATGCCGATGGTCGCGATCCAGAAATGGAGTTCGGCCAGCTTGGTCGAGTACAGCTTGGTGCCGTACAGGCGCGGCCACATCCAGTACAGGATGCCGAAGGTCATGAAGCCGTTCCAGCCCAGGGCGCCGCCGTGCACGTGGCCGATGATCCAATCGGTGTAGTGGCCCAGGGCGCTGACGCTCTTGATCGACAGCAGCGGGCCCTCGAAGGTGCTCATCCCGTAGAAGGTCACCGCGACGACGAAGAACTTGATGACCGGGTCGGTGCGCAGCTTGTCCCAGGCGCCGCGCAGGGTCAGCAGGCCGTTGAGCATGCCGCCCCAGGAAGGCGCCCACAGCATCACGCTGAAGATCATGCCCAGGGTCTGGGCCCAGTCCGGCAGCGCGGTGTAGAGCAGGTGATGGGGGCCGGCCCAGATATACAGGAAAATCAGGGACCAGAAGTGCACCACCGACAGGCGGTACGAGTAGACCGGCCGTTCGGCGGCCTTGATCATGAAGTAGTACATCAGGCCCAGGGGGGGCGTGGTCAGGAAGAAGGCCACCGCGTTGTGGCCGTACCACCATTGCACCAGGGCATCCTGGACGCCGCCGAATATCGGATAACTGTGCAGCAGGCTGGTCGGCAGGGCCAGGTTGTTGACGATGTACAGCACCGCGATCGTGACGATGGTCGAAATGTAGAACCAGATCGCCACGTACAGGTTTTTTTCGTTGCGAATGGCGAGGGTCCAGAAGAAGTTGGCCGCGAAAATGACCCACACCACGACGACCAGCAGGTCGATGGGCCAGATCAGCTCGGCGTATTCCTTGCCCTGGGTCAGTCCCAGGGGATAGGAAACGGCCGCGGTGACGATGATCAGCTGCCAGCCCCAGAAGTTGGCCCAGCTCAGCAGGTCGCTGGCCATGCGCACCTTCAGCAGGCGCTGGGTGGAGTAGTAGATCCCCGCGAACATCCCGTTGCCGACAAACGCGAAAATGGCCGCGTTGGTGTGCAGGGGCCGCAAACGGCCGAAGCTCAACCACTCGAGCCCGAAGTTGGCCTGCCAGAACGACAGCTGGGCGGCGGCGATGACGCCGACCAGCAGGGCGACCACGCCCCACACGATCGTGATGACCGAAAAGGCGCGAACGACCGCGTCGTCGTAGACCACGGTCTTCATCTGGGTGTTATCGGATACTGTGGCTTCCATGTGGAGCACTTCCTCCTTCAATCACTCGCCTGACTCTGGCTGATCGGATTCATTCTTGCCGCCATTAAAACCTAATTTGTCCAATTTATCATCCGGGTTTTCGGGGTCAACCTGATTCATGCCGTCGTCGTCCTCCAAAGGGAGCAGGCTGAGCCGGTCCCCGTGTTCGAAATCGCCCTCGAACAGCCGGGTGAAAAAGAACACCAGGCCGGCGGCGACCAGGGTCAGGCTGATGAAGACCAGGGCAATGATTATATCCATTCCGGTTTGCCTCCGGAAAGTCTGATGGCTGTCAAACTAACTACAGTTATTGAACTTACAGGCATCAGGATGGCGGCCACGACGGGGGTTACCAAGCCCGCCAAGCATAAACCCACAGCGAGGAAATTGTAAAGGATCGCGAGAATGAGATTATCCCGAACCACCTTCCGCAGGCGCCGCGCGGCGGTCAGCGAACGGCCGATGGCGGCGATGCCGTCGCCCAGAAAAAAGAAGTCCGCCTTGCCCGGCAAAACGGGCCGGTCCACCGCCGGGGTGGCCGCACAAAAGGCTACCTCAAAGCTAGGAGAATCGTTCAAGCCGTCGCCCACCATGAGGGTGTTTTTGCGGTCCAGATCGCGCACCCGGGCGGCCTTTGCCTCGGGGGTCAGGCCGCCGAAGGAACGGTCGGCCGGAACACCGAGGGTTGCGGCGGCGGCGTCGACCTTGGCCTGGGCGTCGCCGCTCAAAAGGTAGATCTCGTAACCCGCCTGCCTGAGCCGTTCCACTTCACCCGCGGCGTCGGCCTTGAGGTCCTCGTGAAGGTGGAACGAGGCGACCGGACTCTTGTCCACCGAGAATATGGTGGATTTGTCGCCGGTCTCTTCGTCGAGGGCGAAACCGGCCCGACCCAGCCGCCAGACACCCGACGCCAGTTTCAATTCCAGACCGTCGCCCGGGATTTCGGTCAGATCCTCGCCGGCGGTCCCGAAATCCCCCGTATCGGACCCATCACTTTCCGGAAGTTCGGCCAAGGCCGTTGCCAGACAATCGCTTACGGGATGATTGCTGCGGGTGGTCATGTGGCGCAGAACAGCGCGTCGGTCGGCGGTCAATCCGGCCAGAACCGTCAGGGAATCCTCGTCGAGCGCCAGTTGCCCCATGGTCAGGGTGCCGGTCTTGTCGAGCAGGATCTGCCGCACGGACAGGGCTTTTTCCATGAAGCTCTGCTTGCGGACGAACACGCCGCGGCGGCGCAGGGCGAACAGGATCAATTCCTCGGCCAGCGGCGTGGCCAGGCCCAGGGCGCAGGGGCAGGTCACGACTAGGATGGCAATGGTCACCTTCAGGGCCATGGTCACGTCGCGGCCGGCCCACAGGGCGAATCCACCCACCGCGGCGACCAAGACGGCGCTCACGTACCAGCTGCTGATCATATGCCACCACCGGGGACGGAATTCCTCGTCCGCCACGGTGGTCGAACGCAGCAGATCCTGCAGGCGGCTGTCTTCGAACCCTTCGATCGCCGTCACGGAAAACCCGTGGTTGGAGGCGTTGAAGGCGCCGGCGGCGATCTTGTCGCCGGGCTGGAAGGCGACCTGGTCGGATTCGCCGGTGATCCAATCCAGCGAGACCTCGGTGGCCCGCCGCATCAGGATGCCTTCGACCGGCAGCAGGTCGCCCGGGGCGATCCACAACTCGTCGCCCTGGACGATCTTCGAGGCGGCCACAGCCTCCAGCTCACCGTCCTTCACGCGTTTGACGGTCAGGTTCTCGGCCCCCGACGATTCGAGCAGCGAATTGCGGTTGCGCTCGAGGATGTGCTCCTGCGCCCAGCGTCCCACCAGCATCAGGGCGATGAAGATGGTCAGGCTGTCGAAGTAGGCGTGATGGGGTCCCCCCGTCAGAAAACCGTAGGTCGAGCCCGCGTAGGCCAGCACCATGCCCAGGGAAATCGGCACGTCCAGGTGCAGCACGCGGCGGCGCAGGCCCGCGACCGCACCTTTCAGGAATACCCCGCCGCCCGCCAGCAACGACACCGTGGCCATGCCCAGGCTCAACCAGCCGAAGAACATGAACAGGGCGCCCTCGGCCAGCCCGAAGTAGAAGCTCAGGCTGAACATCATCACGTTCATGGCCATGGCGATGGAAATGGCCATGCGCATCAGCAGCGCGCGCGATTGGCGTCTTTCCCCCTTGCGGCTGGGGCCCAGCCGGTAGCCGAATTTTTCGATTTCGGCCAGGAACTCCTTCAGGTCGCCGCGGGCGGGATCCCAGCTCAGTTCGACTTTGCCCAGGGTGGGATTGATGCGCAGCTGGATGCCGGCTTCCTGTCGCTTGAACAGTTCCTCGATCAGCCACACGCAGGCGGCGCAGTGCACGCCCTGGATGTCCAGGTCAAGGTGCAGGGTGCCGGACGTTTCTTCGCGTTCGGCGAGCATCCGGTCTAGCCAGCCGTAACTTTCGGGTCTGAGGGTGGGCGCGGGGGCGTGGGCGTCGGGCTTGAGGTCGTAGAAGCGGCAGAGATCCTCCTGGTGGATCATCTCGTAGACGCCCTTGCAGCCCCGGCAGCAGAAAGGGCCGTCGGACGTTTTCCAGAAACGGCCCAATTCGTTGCCGCAGTGCAGGCAAAGGCCCTCGTCGGCGGCCTTGCGCCAGTCGGCGGGCCACTCGTCGGGGTAGTTGTCGTCCAGCGTGGTGGTCGTCATCAAGTAGCCGCCAATTGGGATGGGCAGATTGGAGATGCGCCTCAATCAGGACGCATCTCCAAGATATTTGCCGGTCGGCGGCCAATCAAGAGTAATCGGAGACGCTATGGTCCCTACGGCATACTGCACTCGAAATCGCCGGTCAGGGTTTCGACGGTGATCCGGAAATACCGCGGGGCCGGCACACCATCCAGGCTGGGCATGGCACCGGGTGAGATGTCCATGTCCAGCATGATTCCCGGCACCAAGTAGGTGAGATCGCAATCGCGCCATGTTTTGCCTGCCGGAGGCGTGGCCACGGTGGGCCGGACATGGCGGAAGAAGTTGTACTTGGCGGGCCTGGGAGGAAGGAAGGAACATTGTGTCTGATCCAGGGCGATGGCTCGCACAAGGCCCAAACCGAATTGTTTGGTGGTTGCGTCGAATACCATCTCGCGGGCCTCGGGGTCTTCGATAAGCTTGACAAACTGCAGGTAGACGTCCTTGTAGTTTTGCGGACCCATGGTCATCAGGGCTGTCGGCACGGCAACGTCGACCGAAATCCTCCACAGTCCCGTGGCGGGATCGATCACCAGGCCGGAGCGCCCCGGGGATTCGCCCCAGGTGGGTTGACGGATGTCGTCGTTGCCGCCGCCGTCCTGGATCTGGTTGAAGGGATCGCAGTCGTAATCGACCTGGTACATACAGCCCATCTGGCGCCGGTCCATGGCGATCCAGCGTTCGCGGATATCATCCAGACCGTGCAGCAGGACTCCCATCTGGAAAAGTTGGACATCGATCTCATAGTTCAGGTCCCCGCCCTGCCCGGGATCCAGCACGATCTGCGTAAAGCCGGTGGTCTTGTCCACCAACATGAAGGCCGGGCCAACATTCTGGAGTTCATCAGGGGCTCCGGTGGGACTATTGACCGCCCGCAGAACCGTGGTGTCGCCGAAGCAGGGATGGGCTCCTATGGTGGCGGCGGAGGTATCGGCCAGGCATGCCAGCGTTTCGTCGAATTCGGAAGGAGTGGAGGCACTCGGCAGGATCTCGATACACTGGATGCAGGGCGGATAGCCCACGTGGAAGTCGATCGTTGCAGGCGTACCGTCTTTGCGGCCGTGCTCATCGACCGCCTGCATGTGCATGGTGAATTCGGTATTCGGTCCGGTCAGGAAGCCGAGCGTGTCCGCGGACCATCCCTCGGGGTTGGCCGGCCAGGTCGGCACCGGGTTCAGAATGCTGGTCTCGGACTGGAAGCTGAACAGGCCGCCCCCCAGGTTGCTGCGAACTCCCTTCACATAACCCGATAGGCCCACTTCGAAGCTGGGATCGAGCTTGAGATCCCTCGCATCGTCACGGCCCAGCGCCTTGACCACGACGTAGGTACGGTCGGGGATCCGGTCGCCGGACATGAACGGGTGATGAATCTGAGCCGGGTCGTTGAGAAGGATATAATAGGGGTAGACTTCCGGATCTTCGGGATGGGCCCAATCGGTCTCCCCATCGAGCATGATGGTTTCCGGGTCGAAATTGACCACGAAATTGAATGCCTGTTCAGGTTCGAGAACTTCCAGGCCCATCACGTCGAGGGCATTCCAATGGATTTCGAATAATCCACTCGGCAGGAGTCTGTGAAAAGGATCGGAACCGGAATCGTCATTGTAGAAATCGAACAGGGAAACCGGAGCAAAGTACGAAACACTGTCCCCGGTGGACGGGTCGAATTTTCGCGGGTTCCAGCAATCTTCCAGCACCGGAATACAGTTTTCGCCGGGGAAACGGTATTTGAACCCCAGCAGACCGTCGTCATGGGGAGGGATCGTGTCCAGTGATGCCAGCAGCAGCGGGTCCATCCCCTCGATTGACGGCGCGGTGCCGTGCCAGCGCAACCGAAAGGGATGACCAAAAGCCAAGGTGTCCCCGATCGCAAACGGAATTTCGTTCGCGCCACCGAGGTCGCTCTTCCAAACCGAGTCGAAGTACGGGTACGGAGATTCATCGTTGGCCACCACGCGAATCGTGCAGGTGGTCGAAATCAGGTTGGGAAAGTCATCTCTGGAGTTCCACTCGACGGAACGGCCCGTTCCGGAGGCGACAAAGGCCCCGACATCACCGGTTACGGAACGACATACGATTGGCCAGGTTGCCCCTCCGTCAGGCGAAAAGTACAAGCTGACCCACATCAAATCGCCGTCGGGGTCCACGAGATCATAGGTGATGTCGACGATGAATGTGCCATCCCGCTGGACGGCAAACACGTTGGAGACCACGGGGGCCGAGTTGGCCAGGCAGATCATGGGAGTGAGAATGAAACCAACCACCAGGAAAACGGCCATGACACGGGTTTGATTGTTTCCGGGATTCATTTCTTTGCCCCTCTATTGTCTGCCCAACCTGCACATGAATTACTTAACCAAAGTCATCCGCTTGGATCCGGAGAAATTGTCCGTAACGAGTCGATACAGATAAACGCCGGTCGCGACCCTGGCTCCCCTGCCGTCGCGGCCGTCCCATTCCGCCTCGTACACTCCGGGCTCAACCAGTTTTTCCGCCAACAGGACCCTGACCAATCGCCCCTGCATATCGTAGATCCTGAGATCCACGGCAGTGGCCTGGGCCAGTTCGAATCGAATCCTGGTCAACGGGTTGAAGGGATTTGGGTAAGAGCCTCCCAAACGATCATACCGGGGGAGTTCGGCTTGGTTCTCCACTCCTGATACCGACTGGGAGTTGAGGCTGAACAAGGGGGAATCACTTGTTCCGATGGCGGCTTCCGCTTCCGGGCCGCCCAGAAACAGGCAAGCCAGACAGACGGATACAAACACGGCCACCATCCCGGGTTTCCAGGGGGACTGGAGCATCGAGGTGTCCTCTCAGCGAGGTGATTTCAAGGGAATGGAATATCCTTGGCAAATAAATTCCATTAGGCGAACGGAATAATTCTAATCAAATGAGACTACAAAACCATTTGTCTTTGCACAAGACCCTGGGTTGGATTAACCGAAATCGGCTGGTCCGCTTCTCACCGTCCCGCGGGCCGGCCTCCCTTGCGGGGATCGCTCGCCGCGGTGATGCGCCCGTCCTTGACCACGATGGCCTGCACGACACCGACCGTCTTTTTGTAGGACACCACGTTGTGCCCCCGGGACTTCAGGCCTTCCAGCGTGTCGTCATCGCTCCAGCCGGTCTCGACCCGGACCTCGTCCGGTTGCCACTGGTGGTGCAGACGCGGCCGGGCGACGGCCTGGCCGGCGTCGTCGCCGAAGACCAGGGCCGACAACAGGACCTGAAGCGTGCCGCTGATGATGCGCGGCCCGCCCGACGCCCCGGCGATGGCCACGGGCCGGCCGTCTTCCAGCACGATGGTCGGGCTCATGGACGACAGGGGCCGCTTGCCGGGTTCGGGCCGGTTGCGGTCGGACTGCACCAGGCCGAAAGCGTTGGCCCCGCTGCCGGTGGTAAAATCGTCCATCTCGTCGTTGAGCAGGAAACCGAAGCCCGGCACTTCCACGCACGATCCCCAGGTCAGGTTGATGGTTTCGGAGCAGGCGACGGCCATACCGTTTGCGTCCAGAACCGAAATGTGGCTGGTCCCCGAGTCATGGGGAAGCTGGGGCGCGGTGCCGTACTCCTCGGACGCCAGGGTGTGGCCCTTGTTGACGTGTCCGGCCAGGGAATCGAGATATTGCGGCGCCGTCAGGTCGGCGACCGGAACGGGGGTGAAGGCGTCATCGGCCAGCCAGCGAGCCCGGTCGGCAAAGGCGTGCTTGAACGATTCGATCAACAGGTGCCGCCATTGAGCGGAATCCTGCTCGTGACTGTTGTTCAGTCCGCCCAGCCTTTCGAGCATTCCAAAGACCTGCTGGGTGGCGACGCCCCCGCTCGAGGGCGGCGGCATGGACACGATGTGCCAGGGACCGATATCGCTTTCCAGGGCGGGGCGTTCCCGCACGGTGTACTTCGCCAGGTCGTCCCGGGTCATGGGGCCGTCGCCTTCTTCCATGACGGACACGATGGCCTCGGCGATGGGACCGGCGTAGAAGGCTTCGGCTCCGTCGCGGGCGATGAGTTCCAGGGCCCGGGCCTGCGGTTCGTTCAGGATGAGGTCGCCTGCGGTGATCTTTCCCTGACGGGTGAAACGGTACCAGGCCAGGGCCAGGTTGGGCCGCAGTTCCGGATGATCCCGCCAGGCCTTGCTCATCGCTTCGACCGCCCCGACGTGGAAGGCGTCGGCGGCGAACCCTTCCCGGGCGGCCTTGATGGCCGGCGCCAGCACAGTGGCGCGATCCAGGGTGCCGTGGTTTTCCAGGGCGTGGAGAAGTCCGGCCACCGTGCCGGGAACACCGCAGGCTTTGGGGCCGAGTTCGCTGGCGCCGTCGGGGAGATCCTCGTAATAGTCCGGACCGACGGCGGACGGACAGGCTTCGCGGTAATCCAGGGCGACGGCGCGGCCGTCCCGGTCACCCTCGGTCGGCGGCAGGCTGATGACCATGAAGCCGCCCCCGCCGATCCCGCAGCTGAAGGGCCGCACCACCGACAGGCAGAACGAGGCGGCCACCGCGGCATCGACCGCGTTGCCCCCGGCGGCCAGCATCTGTTCGCCGGCGCGGGAGGCCAGGGGGTGGTCGCAGGCCACGGCCCACTTGGAAAAGGTTCCCGCATGATCGGAATTGGGAGCGGAATCGGCGGCGGGGCGGGGAGCGTGGGAGCAACCGACGATGATCGGTATGGTGGCCAGCACCAGAAGCACGATTCGGGTCTTCATCATCAATCTCCAGGCCGGGCGGTTTTCGTGGCTTCACCACCGGATTTCCGGTATTGCGACGGTGCTACCTTGAATTCCTCTTTGAAGTTGCGCGAAAAATGGGAAAGGCTCTTGAACCCGCAGGCGAAGGCCACCTCGGCCACGTTTCCGTACCCGCTGACCAGCAGTTCCGCGGCCCGGCGCAGCCGCTGCCGGCGCACGACGAAAGTTGCCGACTTGCCCGTCAGGGCCTTGAGCTTCCGGTGCAGCTGGGTTCGGCTCAACCCAACTTCCCGGGCGAAATCCTCGACACTGAAATCCTCGTTTTCCAGGTTCTCGTCGACCACGGTCAGGGCCTGGGCCAGGAAGCGGTCGTCCCGGCTGACCAGGGGCAGGCTCTTGATCGGCAGCAGGTCGATATTGCTGCTGTACTTGTGGCGCAAAAGGATCCTCTGGTCGATGAGATTCTTGACGCGGATCCGCAGCTCTTCCGGGTCCAGGGGTTTGGCGAGATAATCGTCGGCGCCGATCCGCAATCCCTGCTTGCGGCTGTCCGCCTCGGCCTTGGCCGTCAGCATGACTACCGGTATGTGGCTGGTCGCCGAATCTTCCTT
Organism: Candidatus Krumholzibacteriota bacterium; assembly: GCA_039714075.1. Classification (GTDB taxonomy): domain Bacteria; phylum Krumholzibacteriota; class Krumholzibacteriia; order LZORAL124-64-63; family LZORAL124-64-63; genus JAGLCY01. The sequence goes on from JBDLKA010000011.1 coordinate 42,463, forward strand.
CAAGGCGGTCAACATTTCGAAGCCGTCCATGTTCGGCATCATCACGTCGCTGACCACCAGGTCGGGCACCTGCTCACTGGCCTTCTGCAGCCCCTCGGCGCCGTCGGCGGCGGTGATGATCCGGTTGGCGCCCTCGAGTTCGGCGGCGAGGAACGACCGCAGGTCGGCATGATCCTCCACGACCAGGACCAGGGGCAGGCCCCCGGTTTCGTCCTGCTCCTCCACCGGGACGGGTTCACCCTTGCTTTCGGGACGGTGGGGGGTCTCATGGTCATGGCCGTACCCGGCGATGCGCTCTTCAAGGGCCTCGGGAGTGTCGGGCGCGGTTGCGGGCACCCGGCCGGCAGTCAGGGGCACGGCGCCGGACGCGGGCGCCCCCAGCAGGGGAAAGATCACCGTGAAGATGGTCTTGTCACCCAGCGTGCTTGCGACCCGGGCCGATCCGCCCATGAATTCGACAAGCTCCTTGACCAGCGCCAGTCCGATGCCCGTGCCGACGTTGCCGTCGCCGCCGGAGGTCGCCGTCTGCAGAAAACGGTCAAAGATCCTGTCCTGGTCCGAGGCCGGAATGTGGGTGCCGGTGTTGGCCACCGAGACGGTCAGATCCCGGCAGGCGACCGTTCCGCTCAACCCCATGCGGTCCCTGTCGCCGCCGGGCAGGACCCGTTCGGAACCGACCTCGAGCACCAGGTCGACCCGCTCCCCTTCGGGAGTGTACTTGAGCGCGTTGGACAGGAGGTTGGAGACAACGGTTTCCACCAGATCGGGATCGAACCAGCCTTCGAGATCGCCGGGCGGAAGATCCGCCGTGTAGGTGATGTTCCGCGCGTCGGCGACGTATTCGAAGGGGGAACTCAGGGCCCTGAAGAAAGAGATGATGTCCCCGCTGGTCCATTTGAGATTCAATTGCCCCGATTCGATCCTGGCCAGATCCAGCAGTTTTTCGATCAGTTCCCGGAGCCGGCGGGTATTGGCCAGGATCATCTTGCGATTGTCGGCGGTCAGGGCATTCGGCTGCTTGCGGGCGCGAAGCAGAAGGCCTTCGATCAACGTCAGGGGCGTGCGGAACTCGTGGGAGATGTTGGCGAAGAAGCGGGACTTCAGGTGATCGAGCTCTTCCAGCTTTTTGACTTCGGCCATGCGTAGCTTCAGGATCTGGGCATGGCGGGCCCGGCGCAGAAGGGTCCGGAAAAACAGGGCCAGAGCCGCAGCAAACATGATGACGTAAAGGGCGTAGGACAGGGGGGACGCCCACCAGGGATGATTCACCCGGAGGTGGAGTGACGCCGTCTTCGAACTCCAGACACCATCACTGTTCGTGCCGTTGACCTCGAAAGTGTAACGGCCCGGGGGCAGGTTGGTGTAGGAGGCATGGCGTCCGGAATCCGCGTTCCGCCATCCCGGGTCGAAATTCCGGAGCCGAAAGCGATACCTGTGCAGTTCGGGACGGTGGAAATCCAGGCTGGCGAAGGAAAAGGTCAGCACGTTCTGGTCATGATCGAGGGTCAGGGAGGAAACCTCGGTCACGGTCCTGTCCAGAATCTTCCCCTCTCCGGGAACCAGGGGCTCATCGAACAGCTCCAGGCCGGTCAGCACAACCTTTGGTTCGAAGGTGCTGGACACGTATTGGTCGGGACGAAACGAAGTCAATCCCCTGAAGCCCGGCAAAAACGCCGTGCCATCGGAGTCGAGAAAGGCATTGGTTCCGTTTTCATTCGAGGGTAGGCCGTCATGAGTATCGAAAGTGTGGACATCCCGCGTGACAGGGTCGAAAAGGGCCAGGCCCCTACCTGTGGAGAGCCAAAGCCGTCCCCGGTTGTCCTTGATGAAAGTGGTGATGTCGTCGTGGGGTATACCGTCACCGGTCGTAAACGCTTCGACAACACCGGAGTCGGGATCGAACAGGATCAGGCCGGTCATGCTGGAGATCCAAAGACGGCCGTCGGGTCCGTTCTCGATCTGGGATATGGAAAAGATATGACCCTGGGGTTCGAAAAACCGCTGGAAATCGTTGGACTCGGGAAAGTAGCGGTACAATCCGGAGGTTTCCGTGCCGATCCACAGTCGGCCCGCCAGGTCCCGGAAGATCTCTGTGATGCCTGACCGAGGCATGCCGCGGTCGTTTCCCGGATCGGGGGCGTAGTGGTGGGCCAGGGTGCCGTCGGGGTTCAGCCACCAAAGTCCCAGATTTCGTGTCCCCAACCAGAGGGAGCCGTCGTCATCGGCGAGTATCGTCCTGACCGAATTGGAGGCCAGGGACTGCAGCTGCGGATCCCCGGGACGATGCTGGGCATAGGTCCCCGTGACGCGGTCATAGGTCCACAAACCGCTGTTGGTGGCCAGCCATAACAGATCACCCGGACCTTCGGCCAGGAATTCGATCACGTAAAGATCAGCCCGGGGCAGAGGAATGTGTTTGAATGTGACCCCGTCGGGTTCCAGCCGGTTGAGGCCGCCGACATCCGGTCCCGCGGCCGGTGTTCCGGTGCCGACCCAGAGGGTTCGGTGGCTGTCGGAAAGCACCGTTCTTACAAAATTGATGTGCAAACTGCCGGGTTGATTGGGGTGATGCTGATAAACCCGGAACAACGATCCGTTCGGGTCGAAACGACTCAAGCCGCCGGGGTACCACATTCCCGCCCATATTAGGCCCGATTCGTCACACCAAAGGCTGAGGACCGGACCTTGCCCAATGCTGTTGGGGACCTCCGAGTCATGTTCGAACAACCGGAACAGGGAGTACCGGGGATCAAAACGCAACAGGCCCGCCACCGAGCCGATCCACAGCACGCCATTCTTGTCCTCGATGAGGTTCAGGAGGCTGTTGACGCCGGCGGTCGCGTTGAAAAGATCAGGCAGATAGGGGGTCAGTTCCCTGGTTTTCGGATCCCACCCCAGAAGCCCGCCGTACCCGGCGATCCAGATACGGCCTGTGGAGTCCTCGAGGATCGTCTCGACATTGGTCAGGGGGCCGCCGTCCGCCTGGGACGTCGGTTGGCTGAGGATTTCGAGCCTGCGCCCCTCGAGGTCCGTTACGAAAACCCGACCCGACCTGGTGGAAATCCAGACCTGGTCCCGCGAATCCACCATGACCCTGGTGATCAGGCGCGGTGAGTCCTCCCGGGGCCAATGGGTTCCGGGAATGATCCTGGTCGGGATTCCAGTTTCGCTGTCCACCCGATAGAGAGAGCTCTCTCCCGTGGCGACCCAGAGCGCGCCCTGGCTGTCCTCGCTTATGTCCCTGATCCAGGTGGGAGGGATGTAAGCCCCGTCATCGGATCGTGAAACGAAACGGGTGAAACTCTCGGTCACCGGATCATATCTGCTCAGGCCGTTCAGGATGGTTCCAACCCAGATCCTGCCTTGGGAGTCCTCGTGGAGAACATTGACCAACCGGCCGCCGATACTCGTCGAATCTCCGGCCTCCGGCAGGAAGACCCTCATTTCCCCACCGTCGTACCGGACAAGTCCACCCTGGGTGCCGAACCACATGAACCCCCGCCGATCCTGGATGACCGTGCGAACGGTGTTGTCAGGTAGTCCATCGTCGACGGTCAGGTGCTGGAAGACGAATTCCGTCTGGGCTCCGGCAAGACCGGAGAGCAGGACCAGGAAGAGGACTGGCAGAACAATTCGCGGCAAGATCAGGTCTTTCATTCCGGAGTGGTTCGGATTCCCGTGATCATCCCCTGAAATAATACCACCAAATGCCTTTGTTGAAGAAAAAACCACGATTTGCAACATAAAGGCATACAACCGGAACATGCGGGTTAGAGCGGTCGGTTCGGAAAAGTTATGATTCCCGGGTTAATGGGATAATTGGGTGCGGACCCGGGTTTCCGGGCTTTTTCAACCAGGGAGCAATATCGTGAAAAAGGGGGTGATGCTGATGGCCGGTTTCATCTTATTTGTGTTGGCAGCGACCGCCCTGGCCGGTGAATTCATCGAGACCTTTGATGATGACTCCGGACCCTGGTCGAACAGTCCCAACGAGGGATATCTGGTTGCCGAGGGCGGAAATCCGGGCCCCTACATCAGCATGGTGTCCTCTTTCGGGGCATTCCGGTCCAATCCCATGCCCCGCACGTTCCGGGGGACGGCTCCCCAGTGGGTGGGCGACTACCGGGTCGCGGGTGTGACCTCCGTCGGCATCGATGTGTTGGTGCTGGGCTCCCAGGCAAAGTACGATTCCCCCGGATCGCTTTTCCTGTATAGCAATATGGGAACCGGCGACAGCCGTGACGACCAGGTTATCTTCTACCTGACGGACCGTTTACCGGCTCCAGGTGAAGGATGGGTCAGCTTTGACGCTCCCCTGGACCTTACGGCCGATTCCCTTCCCCGCGGTTGGCGTTTCGGCGATCCCACGCCCCATGATCCCGAGCCCGCCTTCGATTTCGAGGCTCTGATCCGAAATATCACCACGGTGGGCTTTCTTTTCTGCAGTTTCGACGATCAGACCAACCTGGGGTTCACGAATGTCGGGATCGACAACCCGCGTCTGACCTTCGAACGTGCTCCTTCAATGGGCGCAGGGGAGTCCGAGGATCCCGCCAAGGCCAATCTGGGCACCCCGGGGAATTTTTGGTTCGATATGTGGCATGAATCGGAGAGATGACCAGGACTCCGGCGACATACAAACGGCAAACAGCCAAGATCCTCACCCTAATTATCGATATCCGATATCCTGATTATGGAGTGAACCCGGATTCCCGTCCGAATCACTCGAAAACTTATATCTTAAGGGCATTCCGGACAGAAAAACCACGAATTGCAACATTTGGACACAATAAAGAAACATACCGAGATGAACGGTTTGGGCGGGTTGGCTATCATTGTTCTCGTTCAACCTCCGGGAGATTAAGGCCTCGGCCCCGAGTCTGGAGGATTTCCCATCGATCCGACCCTGGTGAACATTAAACCGGGGACAACCGACTGGAGATCGCAATGTTTAAGAGGATCATGTTCCTGACGGGCCTGCTGATCGCGGTTTTCGCCGTGAACGCCATGGCCGACGAATTTGTCGATACTTTCGATGCCGGCGCAGGCCCCTGGGCCAGCCCCCCCTGGGCCTACGGGACCGTTCCGGCCACCGGCGGCGCCTGGGATGACGGCCCGTATCTGAGCCTTACCGGCAACCCGATGCGCACCAACCCCATGCCCCGGACCTTCGCCGGTGGTATATCCCCTGCCGAGATGTTCCACGGCAACTACCGCCTGGCCGGCGTGACCAGCGTCGGTGTCGACGTGATCGTCCTGGCTCCCGCCTATGCTCCCTACGACATGCCGGGATGCCTCTTCTTCTACAGCGATTTGGACAATGCCGACGGCGATGACGATCAGTTCTGGTATTACCTGACGGACAAGTTGCCGCAGCCGGGCGACGGCTGGGTCAGCTTCGACGCTCCGATGGACGCCTCCTCGGATACCGCTCCCGCGGGTTGGCTCCTGGGCGATGCTACTCCCGGTACCCCCCCGCCGGCCGCCAATTGGAGTGTGGCTGTCCAGAACGTCAGTATGTTCGGTTTCTACTTCGGTGATTTCGATGGTGGCGGCTTCGGCACCCAGGTCGGCTTCACCAACGTCGGCTGCGACAACTTCCGTATCACCTACGGTTCTGCTCCCGTCGGTGTCGAGGAAGAGTCCTGGGGCGGCGTCAAGGCGCTGTTCCGGTAGTCCGACCTGTTAAAATGGGCCGTTTCGAATGGCCTGGACAAGGGGAGATCAGCGGGGTCTCCCCTTCCCCAAATAATCAGCGGAGTGAATAGCCATGCGCACGCCCCTGTCAATGACCCCGGTCCGACGCGATTTCCTTCCTTGGATTCCCCTGATCCTCCTGATGTTGCTTGCTCCCCAGTCGACGGCTTTTGCCGCCGATGATACCGATGGGGTTATTACGCAGCGCCTCCAGGTCCGACTGGGAGCCAAGGCGATGACCGAGGAAACCGTGCCCGTCTGGGTCTATTTCACCGACCGGGGTGTCGCGAAATCAGGCCTGTCCGCGGCGCTGGATCAGGCCGAGCGCAACCTCCATCCGCGCGCCGCGAAGCGCCGGGCCAAGGTGATGGAACCGGGAGGCTCGCTCGTGGACGAACGGGATCTTCCGGTTGCCGCAGCCTACATCGATGCCGTGACGGGCGCGGGGGCGGATCATCGGGAAGTCAGCCGCTGGTTCAACGCCGCCAGCTTCAACGCGACAGCCGAGCAGATCGAGGCCATTGCAAGGCTGCCCTTCGTCGGCAAGGTTGACGCGGTCGCCCAGGGCATCCGCAGGTCCGATCCGCCGGGCGATGCGGATCCCGCCGAGTCCCTGACCGGCCTGACGGACAAATCGGTCACCTCCATCTACGATTACGGCTCCAGCCTGACCCAGGCGCAACTGGCAAACGTGCCGGCCGCCCACGATGCCGGCTGGACAGGCAGCGGTGTACTGGTCGGTTTCCTGGATTCGGGTTTCCGGACAACCCACGATGCGTTTACCCATCTGGACGTGGTGGCCACCTATGACTTCGTCAACGACGACACCATCGTGGACAACGAGCCGGAGGATCCCGCGGATGCCTATAAACACGGCAGCATGGCCCTGTCCGACTTCGCCGCCTTCAGCGAAGGCAATCTGGTCAGCCCCGCCTTCAACGCCTCTGTGATCCTGGCCAAAACCGAGGATGTCGGCGACGAGCAACCCATCGAGGAGGACTACTGGGTCGCGGGCCTGGAGTGGATCGAATCCCTGGGGGCGGACCTGGCTTCCAGCAGCCTGGGCTACTACTACTGGTACACCTACGAGGATCTGGACGGCGACACGGCGGTGACCACCCGCGCGGCGGACATGGCCGCGGGTCTGGGCATGTTGGTCATCACCTCGGCGGGCAACGAGCGCAGCAGCGAGTGGGGCTGGGTGACCGCCCCGGCCGACGGGGACAGCGTCGTGGCCGTCGGCGCCACCTACAACAACGGATATGTCGCCTACTTCTCGAGTCCCGGGCCGACCTATGACGGACGCATCAAGCCCGATGTGATGGCCATGGGCCGCTCCGTTGCCATGATCAAACCCGATGATGACTTGGCCTACACCACGTGGTCCGGCACCTCCTTCGCCTGTCCCATCACCTCCGGTGTGGCGGCCCTTCTGCTGGAGAGGCATCCCTACCTGACACCCATGCAGATCCGGGACGCCCTGCGCGAGACTGCCGACAAGGCCGATTCCCCCGACAACGACTATGGCTGGGGAATGATCAATGCCGTGGCCGCTCTCGACTACTTCGTTCCCAAGTTCAGCCATACGGTGTTGAACGACACCGAGGACCAATCCGGTCCGTATGGAATCGTCTGCACCCTGACCGCCACCGCGGGACTGGTGACCGGTACCGAGACACTGATGGTCCGGTTCAACGGCGGAACCTGGCAGGCCATCCCCCTGGCGAACACCACGGGGGATACCTGGACCGCCGACATCCCGGGCCAGCCCCACGGCACGCTGGTCGAATACTACCTGACGGCGGACAATACCTTCGGGGAAACGGGCGTCCTGCCTGTCGGTGCTCCTGCGGTGGTATTTTCCTTCAACGTGAACATCGATGCCGATTCCCCGGTCATCACTCACGCCGCCATCCCCGACTGGCCGTCCAGACACTGGCCCGCCTTCGTGACCACCGAGGCCACCGATAACGCCTTCCTTACCAGTGTCACGGTGGACTGGACCCTGAACGGGGTCGCCCAAACCCCCTTTCCCCTGGTTCAGGGAGAGGGGGACACGTATTCGTCCTTCTTCCCTGCCGGAGGGCCCGCCCCGGCCACCGGTGACACCGTGACCTACAGCATTTCCGCCCAGGACGGCGCCGGAGTGCCCAACATCACGGTGGACGGGCCTCACACCGTCGCTTTGACCGCGTCCCTCGGCCGCGTGCTCGTGGTGGACGACACCCAGGGCGGGACCGGCCCGGCCGACATGGCCCTGTGGTTGACCAACCTCGGCTACGACCACCAGACCATCACCCCGGACGGCCTTCTGACAACCAACCTCGAGAGCTGGCAGGTCATGGTCCTGTCGACCGGAAGCGCGGAGAACCCGGCCATTTCCTCGTCCAATCCCGTCTACCGGGAGGTGATTCGCGAGTGGGCCGATATGGGCGGCCCCATTTTCCTCGAGAGCGGCAACGTGGCGCCGAACATTGTTTTCTACGATGAGGAATTCGCGCAGGATGTGTTCCGGCTCAAGGCCAATCTTCCGAGCAACGGGGGCTATTTCGTTCGCAACGCCGCCACCGCGGACCATCCGGTCGTGACGACTCCCAACGCCCTGGGATCGAGCATGATCCTCCCTTACAACGTGAATGGCCAGGACACGGTCCTGCCGACTCCGGGAGCGGTGTCCCTGTATTCCCCGTACAGTTTTCCGGGCGCCGCCGGCGTTCTGGCCTATGACGACACTTCCGCGCCGCAGGGTGGGCATTTCGTCTACCTGACGGGTGACATCACCACCTTCTGGGCCAGCGCCAACGTCGATCTGCTCTTCGAGAACGCCATGGAATGGCTTGCGGCCGTCGAACCCGCGCCGAGCGCTTCCATCTCAGGCCAGGTCAACCTGCTGGGCGCCACCGACGGCGGCGTCACCGTGACCGCCGGCCGTTTCTACGAGACCACGACCGCGCCCGACGGCACCTTCACCCTGCCCGACATGTACGAGGGCATCCACACGGTGAGGGTTTTCCATCCCGGCTTCGAGGTGGGGTTGGTGGACGTGACCCTGGCGGTGGACGAACACCTGACCGGTCTGGACTTCGAGTTGAGCCCGACCGAGGAGTTCGTTGCCTACAACGACACTGTCACCGCCATTCCGGGCAGCAACGCCCTGGGTGTCGACATGTTCATCGAGTTCGGACCGGAACATGTGGGCAAGACCCTGGCGGACATCCAGGTGACGGTGGACATCAGCCACCAGAACTCGGGTGAAGTCACGCTCAAGCTTTTCAGCCCCACGGGTACCGAGGTTTGCCTGCGGCACCGCACCGGCGGTGGGGATATCGACATCGTGGGAACCTTCGCCACGGACCTGTCCGTCGATGGTCCAGGCAGCCTGGACGACTACCTGGGCGAGCCCATCGAGGGCATCTGGCGCCTGAACGTCTCGGACACCGTGATTCAGGTGAATGGCGAGGTCAACTACTGGGCGCTGCACCTGTTCTCCGCGCTGGACGTGTCCGCGGTGGAGGATGGGAATCCGCCGCACCGGACCGCGCTCTTGGCCAACGTCCCTAATCCCTTCAACCCCCTGACCAGGATCGCCTTCGACATGGCCCGGGACGGTCATGCCAAGCTGGCGGTTTATGATCTCGGGGGACGGAGGATCCGCACCCTGGTCGACGGCCATCTGCCGGCCGGCCGGCATGCATTGGTCTGGGACGGGAAGGATTCCGGTGGCCGCCAGGCGGCCAGCGGGGTCTATCTCTACCGGCTGGAAACGGGCTCCGATACCTGGCAGAGAAAAATGCTCCTGATCAAGTAACAGCCTGAAAGGCGAGATAACGTGTCGAAATCCATTCTTGTGATCCTGGCCCTGGCGGTGCTGGGGGCCAACCCCTCGTTCGCCGGTGAAATCGCTCCCGGGCTGGAAGCCCAGCTGGCCGGCATGGCCGACACCGACGAATTGAAAGTCCTGGTGGTTTTGAAGGACCAGGTCGATGTGGCGGCCATGGACCGCAACCTGCACATGGCCAAGACGACCCGCGTCGAGCGCCACCGGATGGTCGTGTCCTCGTTGCGGGACCAGGCTGCGGCGACTCAGGGTGATCTTCTGGCCTCCCTGTCGGCAAAATCGACCAAGGGAGTTCGCGGTTACCGGTCCCATTGGCTGATCAACGGCGTCGTCGTGACGGCCGAGGTGGGTACCATACGTGAACTGGCCCTTCGGCCCGACGTGGGAAGGGTCGAACCGGCAGCCAGGATTGAACTGATCGAACCCGTGGAAACGACACTGGACGACAAGAACGCCGACCCTCCGTCGCGGTACGTGCCCGATGGCATCGGTTCCATCCGCTCCCACGAGGTCTGGTACTCCCTGGGGATCGACGGCACCGGTACAATCGTCGGCGGACTGGACACGGGTGTAGACCTGCTCCATCCGGCGCTGACCGACAAGTGGCTCGCCCGCCGGCCCGATGTCACGGCGGCCGAAGCCTGGTTCATCCCGGGCGAATTTGGTGATCCCAAGGGTCCTTCCGACGAGCACGGGCACGGTACCCACACCATGGGGACGATGTGCGGCGTCACGGCCACCGACACGGTCGGCGTGGCGCCGGGCGCCGAATGGATCGCCTCGAACGCCGTCTACAACTACGAGGACGTTTTCGACATCGGCATCATCGCCGCCATGGAGTTCTTCGCCGACCCGGACGGCGACTCCGGGACCACCGATGATGTCCCGGACGTCGTCAACAACAGCTGGGGCCAGATCACTCCCGATCCGGCCGCCGGCTACCTGGAATGCGACAGCATCTACTGGGACGCCATCGACAACTGCGAGGCCGCGGGCGTCGTGATGATCTTCGCCGCCGGCAACGAGGGTCCCACAGCCGGCTCCCTGCGGATGCCGGCCGACCGCGCCACGACGGCGACCAACTGTTTCGCCGTGGGCTCGGTCTACCCGACACCGCCCTTCCTGACCAGCTTCTTCTCTAGCCGGGGCCCTTCGGCCTGCGGCGGCCCCCATGAGATCAAACCCGAGGTCATGGCACCCGGAAACGGGATCTACAGCACCTGGCCCGGCGGCGGATATGCCTATCTCAGCGGCACTTCCATGGCGGCTCCCCACGTGTCGGGCGTCGTGGCCCTTATGCGCCAAGCCAACCCGAATGCCGACGTGACGACCATCAAGGAAACCCTGATGGCCACCGCAATCGATATCAGGGACATAGGCGAAGACAACGAATCCGGGTGGGGTTTGATCGATGCCTACGAAGCCGTGCTCGCCATCATGCCCCACACAGGCACCGTGAGCGGAGTCATTACCGACGGAAGCACCGGGCTTCCCTGCGAGGGTGTGATGGTCGCCCGGGTGGGAGGGCTTGAAACCTTCACCACCGGCCCGGATGGTGCCTACAGCTTTTTCCTGCCTTCAGGGGTTCAGGAATTCACGGCCAAGATATTCGGCTACGACGACGGCCTGATCAGCGTGACCATCCTGGATGATTTGACGGTCAATGGTGATCTGACCCTGAATCTCCAACCTGTCGCCACGGTCAGCGGCACGGTCTATGACCCCGACGGTCTGCCTTTGGAAGGCGCCCAGGTCGAGGCCATGGAAACCCCGGCCGCTCCCGTTTCCACTGACGCGGCCGGGTATTATGAGCTGGTCCTGCCCATCGACCCGGGTAATCCCTACCTGGTGCGGGCCACGGCCTCCGGCCTGGGTTTCCTGTTCCAGGATGTAAGTTTGGCGGGCAACACGACTGTCGATTTCATCCTGCCGCCGGATACCACCGAGGATTTCGAATCGAACCATTTGTACGATTACCCCTGGTACCAGACCGACGATACCGGTTGGCACCTGTTCTGGCATACGACGACCGGGGCCTGGGAGGGATCGTACTGCGTCCGCTCAGCGGTCACCCCGAACAGCAATTCTTCGGGTCTGGCCATCGACTATGATGTGGCCGAGGCGGGGAACATTAGCTTCCGGTTCCGGGTCAACACCGAGGAGTTCTACGACTTATTCAACTTCTACGTGGACGATGTCGTGGTCGGGACCTGGTCGGGGGAAACCGACTGGGCGGAATTCGTCCACGCGGTAAGCGCCGGCCCCCACACCTTCAAGTGGGAATACACCAAGGACGGATCGTATTTTCCCGTGAACGACGGGGCCTGGGTCGACTTCATCACCTTCCCCCTGGAGGCGGTGCCGCCCGGGCCCACGGTGTCGGTCAGCACCTCGAACATCACCACGATCCTGCAGCCTGACGCCACGGCCTCGGTTCCGGTGACGGTTTTCAATACCGGGGCGGTCGGTCTGGAGTTCAACGCCAAGGTCCTGAAGGTCGATCCGGCGAAGGCCGCGGGGGTCGATCCCTTCGGTTATGTCTGGAAGGATAGCGACGAACCGGACGGGCCGGCCTACGACTGGATCGACATCTCGGCCGACGGCGTGGACGCCGGGGTGGCCGACGACGCCCTGCTGGGCCCGTTCGCCCTGGGCTTCACCATGCCTTTCTACGGAGCCGACTACGACAGCGTCTGGATCGGCACCAACGGCTTCCTGTCGTTCACCGGCGACAGCCATGATTACCGCAACGGGTTGATCCCGGACGCGGCGGTGCCAAACGGCCATCTGGCCTTCTTCTGGGATGACATGCGCAGCAACCAGGGCGGGACCAT
>JBDLKA010000012.1:0-54319 GCA_039714075.1 Candidatus Krumholzibacteriota bacterium
CCTGGGATGCCTGCAGGATGTACGGAGCGTTGATGACCCCGTTATACGGTTCATGGGAAATGCCACCGGGTACCGAAATGGCCACCTGGGCGTCGCCGCTGAAGGCGCCGACAATGACCGGAGCGGGTGCGTCACCCAGTGGGTCGATGAACGTCCACATGGGGTCCAGACCGCAGCTGTTGAAATCGTCGGAGAAGAAGTCCTCGGGGGGTTCAGGGCCAACGTTTATGCGGACCATGGCCGGATTGGATAAGTCACCGGTATCGTCCTGGACGGTGTAGGTGAAGCTGTCGGGCTCCGCGGTCAGGGCGGTGTGGATGTAGGTCACCACGCCGGAGACCGGATCGATGCTCGGGGTACCGTTGAATGGCGGATCGACAATGGCAACGGTGGTCGGGTCGATGACACCGTCACTGTCGGTGTCATTGGCCGTGACGTCGATCATGACGGTGGAATTGAAGGCCACGAAGGCGTCGTCGTCGTTGGCCGTCGGGGCCACGTTGGGGGTGATGGTGATCACCACGGTGGCGATGTTGGAGGTGGCTCCGTCATTGTCGTCGACGGTGTAGGTGAAACTGTCGGCGGCGGCGGCTCCGAGATCCTGGGCGTAGGTGATCACGCCGGTGGTCGGATGGACCGCGAGGATGGTTCCGTGCAGGGGATTGTCCTCGATGCTGACCGTGGTGCGGTCGATGGTCCCGTCACTGTCGGTGTCGTTGGCGGCCACATCGATATCCACGGATTCGGCGACCTTCACGCCGGCGGAATCATCGTTCGCCGTCGGAAGCTGGTTGGGCACGATGGTCAAGTTAACGGTCGCGACATTGGAAGTCGCGCCGTCGTTGTCCTCAACCGTGTAGGTGAAGGTGTCGGTGGGGTTGGGACCCCCGCCGTGCAGATATTCCACGATCCCCGTGACGGGATCGACCGTGGCGGTGCCGTCGGCAGGGGGGGCCACGATACTCACCGAAGCGGGATTGATGACTCCGTCGCTGTCAGTATCGTTTAAATGGACGCTGAGCAGGGAAATTCCGTCGAATTTGGCGTTAACGGTGAAGTCGTTGGCCACCGGGGCAACATTGGGCCCGGTGACATCCACGATGGTCACGTTGCCGAAGGAGGCTTCGGCTTCGTGGGCCACCAGCAGCAGGGACCCGGCCATGGGGGAGTTGGCCGGTTTGGTATCGGTGATCATCCAGGCGGGTTCGGCCTGGCCGTCTTCCCAAGCTTTCAGACTGTACTGGGCCCCGCCGGCATCGGTTTCCACGCGCATTTTCAGCCAGTAGACGGTGTCCAGGTTAACCGTCATGCTGGAGTTAATATCATGATCCCACAAATTCAGACGGCCGTTTTTTAGCCAACCGATATCACCCAGCGGCTTCCAGCCGCAAAGGGGCTGATCACAATAGTCGGGATCATTCGTGTGGCCGTTCCAGCGGAAAATCAGTCCCACCCCGAATTCACCCACATCCAGGATGTTGTGGATGGTGACCGGGACGGTGACTTCGTAGTCGCCCCATCCCAATTCACCGATCCCGATGAGCCGGTCATATCCGGGCTCGATCGTCCGTATCGAATCTCCCACGACCGTCCATTTCCCGTCGACCACGTGCGCCTGCTCGAGGATGGCCGGGTCGGGGGTCAGGGGGTTGCCGTCGGTGGTCAGGCTGCCCCAGTCGGTTGCGTAGTTCGTCGGCCATGAATTGCCCGCCGAATAGGTGAGGGTCACGGTTTCCGTATTGACGTTGCTGAGACCGTCGACGGCGGTGATCACGACGGAATTGGCACCTACCAGAAGGTCGGCCACCAGAAGGTCGACAATAAAATCGCCGGGGGTTATGAGGCGCCGTCCGTCAGTCCCGATGGTCAGGTCGACGGAAGCTCCGCCATTCAGCGTGTAGGAAAGGGAGGACACGCCGTCGGGATCCGAAACGTTGCCCTGGATGTCGCACCAGATCTGCGGCTCACCCGGATCCCCGAACTGCTGGCTCAGCCCATACCAGACATCGATGACCGGCCCGTCCTGGGCGTGGACCGCCGGCGCCGCCGCCATGAGGATCGCCAAAAAGGCACCCAGAGCAAGCGTGGTGCGGGTCAGGCGGCGGGGATTATTCCCTGAAATATCATTTATCAAACGGTTCACTTTTTCCCTCCATGGTGATAACCACCATCGCGGAGCCCACGACGAATGGATTCCATAGATTATGATGGATACGCTCAATCCCCCAAATTAACTCAATCGGTCAAAACAGCCAATACCATGTGGACCCCAATCCGGTCCGGTTCCGGGCCTGATCCGATCAGTTAGAATTGTACCAAATTCCACATACTTAAACAACAAAAATAATTTTAAATGTAAAAAAGCTGATTCCGGCCTCAGGGGACCAGCATCGCCTTTTGTGACATCCTGCCGGAGTGCCGGGAACCCCGGAATTCGAGGACAAAAAGATAAATCCCGCCTGATTGGGCCCGACCCCGGTCATCGCGGCCGTCCCAGCGGGCTTCGAATTCACCCTGGGCCCTGACCTCGTTCACCAGGTTGCGGATCCTGTGTCCCCGCGCGTCAAAGACGGTCAGGTCGACCAGGCCGGTTTCCGGCAGGTGGAAACGAAGCCGGGTGGACGGATTGAACGGGTTCGGGGCGGGTGCGGCCAGGTTCAGCCGACCGCGCTTGGCAGGGACATCGGTCGCCGAGGAAAGAATGGTGAAGCTGTTGGTCGTTTCATGGGTGGTATTGCCGAAAGCGTCTCTCACCCCGACGTCCAGATGGACGTTGGCCGAAGACGTTTCCGGCACGACCCAATCCCATCCCGGATTCGGGAGGTCGGGATCATAGAGGGTTGCGGAAATGGTTTCGCCGTCGATCCGGACCACGGCCCAGTAGGATCCGATATTCGAACTCGGGTGGTCATCGCTGGGGTTGTTCCAACGGAAGGGGACGATGTCGCCGCCCTGGAAAACCGAAAATTCAGGGAGCTGGTCCACCGTTACGACCGGGGGCTTGGTGTCGATGATCGCCGTGTTGCTGGTTCCCATGCCGGTGCCGGCGCGCACGCCGGGCGCAACCACGCAGGTACCGGTGACGACCAGGATCATCACGGCCTTCCGGAAGATACGTGTCCCTTTGGCGGTGGGCGGCAAACCAATCCTCGAATGATGAAGGTATCAAAATCCCCCGGGGCCAAGGCCCTGTCCGCTTTATTATACCAAAAAGCACGAAAAGCCAAAAGGGGGGCACCGGATCCGCCCGGGGAGAAGGGCGAGGGACGGTTCAGGAATCTATTTTCCCGTAAGGAGTTGTTTGAATTTCGCCACGTCGTATCCGGCTTGCCCGGCGGCTGCCGCGATGATGCCCCGGCCGTCCAGCAGCGAGGCCAACCTGATTTTGCCCGGCGTGGTCAGGCCGCACACCACCAGGGCGGCCAGCAGGGTTTCCAGGGCCTCACGGTTCAACCACGTTTTGCCCTCGTGCTCATTGAAGCCGAGGAAAAGCCGGACGCGGTCCTCCTCCATGAAAGAGGCGAACCACCGGGCCTGGCCGCGGGTCAGGGCCGCAATCCCGGCTTCGGCCCCGGCCAGGATTTCCGCCAGCAGCGCTGTCGAATCGCCGGCATAAGCGTGGCCGGTCCACTCGCGCAGAAGGCGGGTCATGTCCTCGAGGACCAGGGGCCAATCGCCCGCTTCGAGTTGGAGACCAGCAGCATCCGCGGGGACAGGTTGGCCGGCCCGGGAACCGGAAACCTTGCGCAGCACCGCCTGCAGATAGACCGCCTGGGGAATCCGGCTGCCGGGCAGCGCCGCCAGGATTGATTGCAGATCGTCTCGCGATCGCGGACCCAGAGTGGGGGGAATATCAAGTCCGGTCAGACCCTGCAGCAGTTTCGCGAGGGACTCCAGGTCATCAGGCAGATCAATGGGGGTTTCTTCGGGCAAAAGATCGTCTTCAGGTGTCGGGACCGCAGTTTCATCCGCCTGGGGCAGTGATTTCTCCAGCCAGGCCAGAAGGACCGGGTCCATCCACTTCCGCACCAGGGCCAGGTCCGCGCCCACGACCAGGCGCCGCTTGGCCAGCACCAGATCGGGGGCGCCGCGTCCGGCCAGGTGGTCGGCCAGTTGCGCCCACAGGCCGTCAATGTCGGTCACGGTCCGGATGTCGATCAGGGCCCGGTACTGATACCCGTTCAATTGCGTGTGAAAGCCCCGGGTGGCCAGTTCGACGCCCGAGCGCAGGTATTCCAGCCCGTCGATATGGTCCCGCATGATGTACCACCGGCCGGCGGAAGCATCGATCTCCAGGCTGTCGGTCAGGGATTTCCGTGCGAGATGGGGGTGGTCGGCCGAACCGGTGTTGATGTTCGTGGACATGTTCACCGTACCGGCGGTCGTATCGTAGGAATTGTTGTAGATGATCAGGGCCTTCTCGCCGCCGTGCCGGTTGGTGAAGGCGAAGACGTTTTCGTCGACCCAGCCGCCGTCGGTATGGAAATCGAACATGGCGAAATTTTCCGAGCCGCTGAACAGATGCCGGCGGCGCATCATGGGGAATATTTCCCGTTCGTGGCGCCGGACCATGTCGTGATCGACCTCTTCGTTCCAATAGGCCTTGCGATATTCCATCCCGTATTTTTCGCTGAAGCCCTCGATCTGTCCGTGGCCCAGCATGGGCAGGCCCGGCATGGTGACCAGCAGCAGCATGCATCCGAAATACTTGTCGCCCCGGCCGAACTGTTCGACGGCCGTCTTCTCGTCGGGATTGTTCATGAAGTTGACGAAACGCTTCAACACCTCGGGGCTGAATTCGAGCACGTTCTTGACCGTCTGCCGGTACTTGGCGTTGTCCTCCATCTTGAGCATGTTCATGAAGGCGCTGTTGTAGACCCGGTGCATGCCCAGGGTGCGCACGAAATAGCCCTCCATCAGCCAGAAGGCTTCGGCCAGCAGCAGGGTGTCGGGAACTTCGGCCGCCACGCGGTCCACGACCTCGCGCCAGAACTCCACCGGGAATACGGCGTCGAATTCGGGCTTGCCCAGGCCGTGCTCGGCCCGCGAGGGGATGGCGCCCGCGTCGCCCGGGCGGGGAAACCACAGGCGCTGGAAGTGCTTCTTGGCCAGGGTCATGGCCGCGTCGAAGCGGATGATGGGGAAGCGGCGGGCCACGTCGAGAATGACCCGGATGACCGCTTCGCGCACCTCCGGCAGCAGGAAATTCAGTTGGGCGGTGTCGTTCCAGGGCATGCTCGTGCCGTCGTTGCCGTGGTAGATGTAGCGGACCTGTCCGGTATTCTCATCGACCCTTTGGAAGACCACCGCGGCGTCACTGTGATTCCAGTAACCGTCCTCGATGCGGATGGCGACGCCGGGATGATCGCACAGATCGCCCCCGGTAAAATTGTAGGCGGGGTAGGGGGGCTGGTCCGACTGGAGGAAAAACTCCGGATGCTCGACGACCCAGCTGCTGTCGATGCCCATGTGGTTGGGAACCATGTCGCTCGCCAGGCGGATGCCGCGTTGCCCGGTGCGTTCGCTCAGGTTTTTCCAGGCGGCTTCACCGCCCAGGTCGTCGGCGATCCGGTAGTCACGCAGGGCATAGGCGCTGGCCGCGGCCTCGGGATTGCCCATGTACTGCTTGATCAGGCGCGAGGCCTCGGACCTTTCCCACAACCCGATCAGCCACAGGCCGGTCACGCCCCACCTGGCCAGCCGGTCCAGTTCCTGGTCCGGGATCTGGTCCAGGGTGTGCACCGGATGGCCGTACCAGCGGCTGACCTGATCCAGCCACACGTAGACCGATTTGGCCATCAGGACCACGTTGCTCATCCAGTCGGCGTCGGTGCTGAAAGCCTCGGGTTCGGGGACCATGTCCTCCCAGCCGACTGATCCGGGTCCGAATTCGAGGACCGGAGCGGGTCCGGGTTCTCCGCCCCGGGCGACATCGACCTCGTGCAGCACGTCCAGGGCGAACTGTAGCCGCTGCATGAATTCGGCAGGCAGCAGATGTTCCCAGTGTTCGCGGATGTAGCGGATCTGGCCGGCCAGCGATTCGGGGCTGGCGTGCATCGGGCTGCGCAGCAGGTGGAACAGGGAGGTGCCCTCGCTGCCGGGCGGCTCGAAGTTCTCCAGATAATCCTCCATGCCGGTCAGGAAGGGTACGTAGGACACCCTGAGACGCAATTCCTCGTCATCGAACAGCTCGACCGCTTCGGCCGCCGCCGGATTGCCGACGTTCAGGAACAGCAGCACCATTTCCAGGGTGGTCTGGTCCAGCCCGCTGACGGGGCCGCTGGTGTCGGCGAGAAACCGGGACGTGTCGAAATCTCCGGATTGCAGGGCCACCGGCGGAAAGAGTTCCACGAAGACCCGGTGCAGGTTGGTCAGGGTCTCCGCGCCGAAATTCTGTTCGCCCCACGACCGGCAGCGGGCCAGGGATCCGGGATTGTCGGTCTGGAAATACCGGGTCGCCACGTGGCGCAGGGCCTGGTTCAGGGTCCGCAGGACCAGCAGGATTTCCGCGGGAACGGCGGGGCCGCCTTCGGTCTGCCGGGCCGGGTCGCGATTGATCCGGTCGGCCAGCTTGCGGATTTCGTAGGTCGGATCGTCAAGGCAGGCCGCCAACTCGTCCGGAAGAACCTCCGCGACGCCGAAGCGCCGCCAGGCGGCCTCGGCCAACGGAAAGCCGAAGACGAAGTACTGGCGGGGAACCTGATTGTCCTGGGCCATGGTCGCGTAAAGTTCCTTTCCTACTTGTTCGCAGCGGAGTCAGAAACCATTATCGTGTCTGGACGGGAAATGACAAGGACCCATGAAGACCAAAACCATCCGGAGGCAGGCCGCGTGAAGAAGAAAATCCGCATCGGCAACGCAGGGGGCTACTGGGGCGACGATCTGGACGCCCTCAGGCGGCAACTGTTGGGTGGTCCCCTGGATTACATCACCATGGATTTTCTGGCCGAAATCACCATGTCCATCCTGCGCAAGCAGCAACTGAAGAATCCCGCCCTCGGCTACGCGGGGGATTTCCTGACCCAGCTTGAAACCTGCCTCCCGCTGATCGTGGAGAAGAACGTCAAGGTGATCAACAACGCCGGCGGCATCAATCCGGTCGGTCTGGGCCGCCAGATCCTGGCAATGGCCCGGAGCCAGGGCCACGACATCAAGGTGGGCGTGGTCTATGGCGACGACATCTCCGGACGCCTCTACGAGCTGACCGCCGCCGGTGAAAAATTCACCAACATGGAGACCGGCGAGGATTTCACCGATGTCAGGCGCCGGATCACCTCGGCCAACGTATACCTGGGCGCCGAACCGGTGGTGGCGGCCCTGGACGCCGGCTGTCAGATCGTCGTCACCGGCCGGGTCACGGACACCGGGCTGACCCTGGCCCCGATGATCCACGAGTTCGGCTGGGCGATGGACGATTGGGACCGGATGGCCGCGGGGATCGTTGCCGGGCACATCATCGAATGCGGAGCCCAGGCCTCCGGCGGGAACATCACCGACTGGCAGTCGGTACCCCACTTTCACAACATGGGTTATCCCATCATCGAAATGCACCGCTCGGGCGAATTTTTCGTCACCAAGCACAAGCGGACCGGCGGCCAGGTCAGCGAGAAATCGGTCAAGGAACAACTCGTGTACGAGATGGGAGATCCCGCCCAGTACATTTCACCCGACGGGGTGGCCTTCTTCGACACCATCCGGGTGGAAGAGACGGGGCCCGACCGGGTCAATGTGTCCGGCGTAAGGGGCGGACCAGCCCCGGAGATGTTCAAGGTGTCCATGGCCTACGACGACGGCTGGAAGGCCGAAGGGGAGATCCTGGTCAGCGGTCCGGAGATCAGGAAGAAGGCCGCCGCCGTGGAGGAGATCTTCTGGGAGAAAGTCGGCCACGAGTTTGAACAGACGTCCACCGCGCTGGTCGGCGCCGCCTCGAGCTGGCCCGATGCCGTGGCGGGTTGCGACCCCAACGAGATCTATCTCCGCTTCGGGGTCCGGGACCATGATCGCGCCAAGATCATGGACTTCAGCAAGGCCCTGCCCGCCCTGATCCTGGCCGGCCCGTCGGGCATGGCGGTCAGCACGCAGGGGCGGCCCCGCCCCCGGCAGGTGGTGGCCTACTGGCCCGCCCTGATGCGGCGGGACGGTGTGACGGCCAAGGTTCTTACTTTCGATACGAATTGCGAGGAGAATTTCCGGGAGATTCAATTTCCCCTTCGCGGCGAGATCGGCGAACCGGTCAGCAGCGACGAACCCCGCGTCCGGCGCAAACCCGCCAAGTTCACCGGCCGGCTGACGGAGGTCAAACTGCGCCGCCTGTGCTACGCGCGCAGCGGGGACAAGGGGGACACCTGCAACATCGGGATCCTGGCCCGCAGTCCGCGCGTGTATGACTGGATGGTGGCCAAACTGACCGCCCCGGTCGTGAAGAAATTCTTCAAGGGACGTGTTTTCGGTAAGGTGACCCGGTACCAACTGGAGAATCTGGAGGGGCTGAATTTCCTGCTGGAACAGTCTCTCGGCGGTGGCGGCACCACCAGCCTGCTGGTCGATCCCCAGGGCAAGACCATGAGCCAGGCGCTCCTGGAAATGAAGGTCAAGGTTCCGGTGGGCCTGTTGCGTGGTTTGAAGTGATGCCGAGTTTTGCGATCTGATGATGTAGATATTCATTTTCATAATTGGCATGGCTGCCGTTGCCCCGGGAAGGTGCTGTTATCTATGGTATTTGCGATTTAATGGTTACCAAATACTGTATATTAAATCAGTTACATTTTTTGAAGATTTTTTAACGAAAAGTTTGGTTTTCATGTGTTATAAATGGTACCAATCGTTGGGAAACGGAGCCCAATGGACGACCGTGACGCGGAAAATGAGCAATCCTGCCCTTTTCGCTCCCACACCGCAATCTGCTCCCTTGGAGGCACAAAATGAAGCGCATCGCTATTGCCCTGGTTTTGGTTCTGCTTGCTGCCGGCGCCCAGGCCCAGTCGGTCCACGACATGAGGACGGACCTTGTTCCCGAATTGACGCCGGTGCAGGTGTCGAACCTGATCGTGACCGGTTTTTATTCCAATGGCGTTTTCGTGTCCGCGGCTCCTTTCGGTGAATACGACTCCATCTGGGTCTACCTGGGTTCCGGCTTGCCCGCCTACCCGGCCATCGGTGACGTGATCGCCGTGGAGGGTGTCTTCAAGATGTATTACGGGCTGTATGAGATCGATGCCGCCCTGGGACAGTGGCAGGTCACCGGGACCTCCGCCCTTCCCGCTCCCATCGTGGTTCCGGCCGCCCTTCTGACCGACCCGGCGACGGCCGCACCCTACATGTGCTCCCTGATCCACATTCCCGACACCCTGTACTTCTCCTCCCTGGCCACCTACGGCGAATGGTTCGCCACGGCCGAGGATGCCTCCGAAGTCATGTTCGACAACTTCTGGTACCCGACGCCCCTCGAGGAAGACCTCGGCGCGTGCTTCGACGGCGCCACCGGTTGCCTGAACTACACCTACAGCGCCTACAAGCTGGCCGCCTACGAAGACGGCCTGCCCGCCTGCGTCGTCGGCGTCGAGGAAAGCAGCTTCGGCAGCGTGAAGTCCCTGTTCCGGTAGACCCGGTCGGCTTTGCTGGACAATCTGCGTGGGACGATTCAAGGGCCCGGATTTCGATCCGGGCCCTGTTTTTTGGCAAATAACCGGCAAGCTGCCCGGGTAAATTCCTGGTTGTGATTCGTCAGGGTCCGCAGGACAATGGCCCTGATGTCGGTCGTCGGCTCCAGCGGGATGGAATCCAGTGCCTCCTGTACTTGTCATCATCATTGTTCTGGCTGTCGGGGCCGGTTTGTATCTGGCCTGGAAGGCGGATCAGAAAAGGCGCGAGGCCCTGCTCCTGTGGGCCACGGGCAAGGGCTGGAATATGCTTCCGGGCAAGAACCGGAGCATGCACCAGGATTACCCCGGTTTGAAGGTTTTCCAGAAGGGTCATTCCCGGTCGGCCAAGAACATCATCAAGGGTCAGGACCAGGGACGGTCCGTGACGCTGATGGATTACCGCTACGTCGTCGGGCACGGGAAGAACCGTTCCACCCACAACCGCGGCGTAGCCATCCTGCATTGCGATTTTCCCACCGTGCCGCTGTTCATCCGCCGGGAGAATCCCCTGGACAGGGTGGGGGAATTCTTCGGCGCCGACGACATCGATTTTGAATCCTCGGAGTTCAGCCGCAGGTTCTACGTGAAATCCGCGGACAGGAAATGGGCCTTCGACGTCATCCACACCCGCACCATGGAATACCTCATGCAAGCGCCCTCGTTCACCATTGAATTCGGCTTCGGCGAGATCGCCGTATACCGGACGGGCCATTGCGGCACCGACCAGTACGAACAGGCTCTCGAACTGGCGCGGGGCCTGTACGACCTGATTCCGGACTACGTGGTCCGGCAGATGAAAGGCGAAGGCCGATGAGCCTTTACATCACCCTGGGCATTCTGGCGGTCATCCTGCTGTGGGCGGCCTTGAACTACAACCTCCTGGTCCGCATCCGCCAGCAGGTCCGGGAATCGTGGTCGGGGATCGACACGGAACTGAAACGCCGGTACGACCTGGTGCCCAACCTGGTGGAAACGGTCAAGGGATACGCCGCGCACGAGCGGCAGGTGCTGACCGCGGTGACCGATGCCCGGGCCCGCGCCCAGGCCTCCACTGGCAGTCCCGAGAGCCAGGCCCAGGATGAGCAGGAACTGGTCGCCAGCATGCGTCAACTGCTGGCCGTGGCCGAGGACTACCCGGATCTCAAGGCCAGCGAACACTACCTGTCCCTGCAGCAGGAACTTTCCAACACCGAGGACCGGATCCAGGCCGCCCGGCGTTTCTACAACGGCAACGTCAGGGATCTGAATACAAGGATCGAGGTTTTTCCCTCGAACCTTATCGCCGCCTTGTTCCATTTCGTGAAAGAGGAATATTTCGAGGTGGAGAGTTCGGTCATTCGCCAAGTGGTGGACGTGAACTTCTCCGACTAACCAAACCTGACCGTTTCCTTCCTACCCGTGAAAGGTCTCCCGATGAGCACCGACGGCTCCCTGTTCACCCCCTTCGCCGAGCGCGAGGAAATTTTGTCCATAGGCCCCGAACTGGTGGCCGCCGCGGGTCTGGATTCCTGGTCGTCACAGTTCAAGCTGGGCACCGCGGGCTACCGGGATCTGCTCGATCCCGAGGATCTGTTCAACTTCGGGGTTCCCCTGAACGGGTTGACCCTGGCGGTCATTCTGGAGGCCCGGGCCAGACTGGCGGTCGAAAACGGGATCCGCAGTCTGCATGTCGGCGGCGAGGTTCGTCCCCATACCCAGGAATTCATCGACCTGGCGGCCCGGATTTACGCGGGCCATGGAATCCGGGTTCACCTGCGGCCGGCCGACGAGCGGACGACGCCCATCTGGCTTTCCTCCTTCGGGGTCTTCTTCAACGAACTGGATGGCGGGGAGAACTTCACCGCTTCCCACAGCCAAAGCTACAAGGGCGGCTGGAAACCGATGGAGGCCGCGGGCGGGCAGTTGATGGCCATGGCGGGGCAGATCGCCGACCGGGTCCGGGATCTGGTCCGGGAGGCGGCCGCAGAGGGTCTGGTCATTCGTCTGGCTTCGGCCGGGGACGATTTGATCCAACGGGATTTCGACCCGGTGGACGCCTACGTGGAAGTCCTTCGCCAGGTGGTGCCCGACCGGTTGCTGGGAGAGATTCCCCTGGCGGTAGGCAAGGACTTCCGTGCCGCGTTCTGCACCGAGGGTGGTTCCATGGGACCGACGGCCCGGCGGATTTTCAAGGCCCTGGACATTCCGGCGGGCGACGATGCCCCGATCTTCTTCACCCATGAAGCCGAAAGCAGCAGCTACCACGGGATCGGCGTGGTGGACGGCGAGAACCACGGCGTCGATCCGGGAAAATGGCAGGTCTACAAGCATGTGGGCGCCCAGGAACTCCTGCAGCAACGCAGGTGTGACGTCTTTTTCATCTGGGATCCGGACGGTGACCGCTTCAACATGGTCACCGTGGCTCCGGCGGCGGTGGCCGAATCGGCGGCCACCGCCGGCCTGGAAGTGGACCCGATGGACGCCGAGCGCTGCCTGGTCTTTTTCAAACCCAATCAGATCTATTTCATGCTCACCGCCCTGAAAATCGCCTCTCTCGCCGATGAAGGCGCACTGGACGATTACAACTGGATCGTGGCCACAACCTGGCCGACCAGCATGAGCATCGGGGAGATCGCCGACACCTTCAACGAACGCTTTGACGGCAGCCTCGGCACCTTCCGCGTGCCGGTGGGCTTCAAGTATTTCGCATCGCTGGTGGGGGATCTGGAGGATCAGATCGCCGCCGGGACGGCCAACACCCGTGCCACCGATGTGACCGGGACGGTCGCGGAGTTCGGGCCCAAACCCCGGTTGCTGATGATGGCCGAAGAAAGCGGCGGCGCCGCCATGGGCCCGGCCGAACCGGTGGTCAGCCGCCACGGCAACCGGGCCAGCCTGGCTCCCAAGGAAAAGGACGCCATGCAGATCGGGGTGATGGCCTTGTGTCTGGCCGCCCAGCTGCATGTCCAGGGCGGCAGCTTCGCCGGTTACTACCTGGAACTCCTGGAAAAATACGAGACCCGCTACCGTTTCTACGAACGCCGGGACATCACCCTGTTCGACGAGTCGCTGCAGGGCGCCGCCCGCTCCGAAGCGAAGGCCGCCGGCAATGCCCGCAAGGAAGCCACCGTGGCGTTTTTTGCTGCCCTGGAAGGAAAAGACCCGTCAGAAGCTTCCTCCATATTGGTGGACCGCATGCCCGAGGGTTCGGCGTTGCCCACCATCAACCGGGTCATCCACGCCGGCGACGGCACCTACATAGAGTTCGACAGCCTGTGGTTCGAGCTGCGCGCCTCCGGCACCGACGCGGTCCTGCGCTACTACATGGAAGGCCGTGATCCTACTTTGGTCGCCGAGTTGAACGAAGCTTTCACCCTCTTGAATATCGATGGAGATGCTTGAGGTGCTTCGGCACTGATCCGGGTTCCTGTCATGACTGTTTCAGCGGTGTCATGGAGGCTTCGGAGCCATGGATGGCGGAGAAGCCGGAATGCCAAGAAAGGCAGCCACACGATGTGGCTGCCCTTCGTCCGCTGAAACAGTCATGACAGGAATCCGGATCAGTACCGAAACACCCCGAACACCTCCACCCCTTCAAAGGCGGGCTCGAGCTTACACACACCTCCGGAGCACAGGAACCCTTCCTGCCTCTTGCCGGCCCACAGGTTGAGATTGCCGCCCCCGCTGAGGGTGTAGGTGATCTGCCCGGCGGGAAAGGGCCCTTTCTCTTCACCGGTCAGCAGACGGTGTTCCTCGAATTTGTTGTTGATCTCCAGGATGGCGGCGAAGGCCCAGCGTGGTGCGGTCTCGTACTCGAGCTTGAACCACTGTTCGTCGTAGGCGCCCAGATCGATGCCGCGACCGCCGCCCAGGCGCACATGCATGTGTTCGGCCTGCAGGGTCAATGACCGGGTGGACGTGGCGAACCAGGTCACCTCGCCCATGACGGTCTGGCGCAATCCTTCGCTGTCCTGGTAACCGAAAGCGCCCAGAACCCGAAAATCTCCCAGCCGATCCTTCACGAAACTACCGTAGGCCAGTTCGTAGATGGTCTGGTCTGCATGATTCCTGATCCGGGCGCCGCTCGCCTGAAGCGTCCAGCCGTTCTGACCGGAATAGACCAGGTCCAGATTATTGCCCACCTCGTCATTGGCGTTGAGGTTGTGCGGGGCCCGGTTCAGCAGGGTCCAGGTGTACTCGCGGGCCAGGGAGGGCGGGCGATTCAGGGCGGTGATCCCGTCCGCGGCGGAAATCAATTCAAAACGTTCATAATCGCTGGTTTCCCAGGACACCGCGAACGGCCCCTGGTAGAGATTCAGGTTACCGTAGAGGGCCGAGCCCTTTTCGAAGCTGTCGGTCGCCCGGTTGCGTAGCATATTCCAGCCGGTTTCGATGTAGTAGTCGCCGAAGCCGAAATTCTGGCGGGCCCGGACCGCCGAGGCCCAATCCCGGTGGACCTTGCCGTCGGCATCCTCGAATTCGTCCGCGCGGTATGTCATGCCGGTGAGGCCGATGTTGATCTTGTAGGGGAAAGCGTAATTGAAATCGGCGGCGCGGATGTCCTTGTCGTTCACCTTGGGGGTTCCCGACAAGGCCGTGGCAGTGATGGCGCCGTTCTTATAGGTGCCGATGAGACCGTCAAGCCGCGTGTCGATCCTCACGGTGCGGTCCTCGTAGGAATTGAAGATGAGCCCGCGCCCGAACAGACCGTAGAAGTGGCCGGCCCTCACGAAGACCTTGTCGCTGGAAAACTCGAAGAACCGGTGCTCGATGGTGTTGCCCCGGCCGCCCTCGTCGCCGGGGGCCTGGGAGTTGAGCATGATGCCGGTGCGGAACCCGCCGAACTGGTAGCTCACATCCAGCCAGTTGTCGAATATTTCCTGACGGGTCTCATCGGAATAGGAGTATTCGAAGCGGTCGGTGGCCGTGACGGCTTCGCCCCAGGCCGGTTTGCCGGTTTCGACGCTGGTGCCTTCTTCGACATGGGCCAGAAGGGCTTCGATCTCACGTTCCAGTTCCTCTTCGTCGCCTTCCTTGTAGCCGATGTGACGGTAGATTTCCCGGCCCTGCCCGTCGAAAACAACCGTGAACGGGAGGATGCCGCCCACCTGCAGGAGCTGCTGCAGTTCCGCTCCGGTATCCAGCGGCACAATGAGGTTGTCGTACCCCTTGGCCTGGATGAAGGGCGCGACCTTGGCCACGGCCTTGGAGGCGTCGGTGTTGACGGCCAGGAAGGTGACCCGGCCCTCGAATTGGCCGGCCAGGCGGTTCATGTGCGGCATTTCCTTGAGGCAGGGCTTGCACCAGGTCGCCCAGAAGTTAAGCACCACCGGACCTTTGCGCAGGGTATCGTGAAAATTGACGGTTTCCCCGCTGGTTGTCTCAAGGGTCCAATCGGCGGTTTTCTCCAGGGCCAGAGCAGGGGTGAAGGCGGCCGCGAAAAAAAGTGCCAGAAGCAGGGAGCCGATTGTCAGGCCGATGGCCGGTGGCGAGAGGATCCGTCGCGTCATTCCTGCTCCTTGTTTCCCGTCGTGGGGCCGGGAGGGTCCTGTCTTCTGATTGGATGCCCACCTAACGGGCCAGGGTCATCTTTACCGTTCGGGCTTCGGGGCCCACCAGCACTTGCGCCAGAAAGACGCCGGAGGCCAGGGTCCGGCCACCATCGTCACGTCCGTCCCAGGACATGGTCTGGGGCCCGGGTGCCAGAAGGCCGCGGAAAAGACTACGGATTTTGCGACCCCGCAGGTCATAGATCACAACTTCGCTGTTCACGGCCAGGGATCCGCCCACCTCGAACTTCAAACTGGTCCGGGGGTTGAACGGGTTCGGAGTGACAAAGGGCTTGCTGACCAGGGGGGATTGGACTCGGTCTCCCACAGGGGAGAACCGGGCGATGATCCAGTCCAGGACCGAGGTCATCATATCGTCGCGCTGGCCTGCGGTCGCCACACCTTCGAAGCCGAAGGCGGCGAAAAAGGTGCGTCCGTCGCCAGGGGCTGCGCGCACAGCCGCGACCGGTCCGGTGAAATAATTCATGGCGGTCACCGTGTTGCCGACTTTGACGATCTCGTCGGGGCTGGCATTGTTGTCGGCTCCGTCGCCCCCGTTGATGGCCAGGACCATGCCGTCGGAAATCGGATCACCGGGAACACCGTTGACCAGGCTCGTGGCGGCGTTGTCGGCGAGGTAATCCACTCCCAGCAGGTCGCCGAACCAGGTCCGGGATTCGGGTGTGTAGTGAGGGCTTCCCGGGTCGCAATAATCCCGGGCCAGATTCTGGCCGGTCAGGAACAGGTTGCCCCCGTTCCATACGTATTCGATCAGGCTGGCGCGGTCGGCGGCGCTCAAAGCCTGGTTGTTGGTGCCGGCGAACCAGACGACGGCGTCGAAGTTGGCCAGTTCGGTCCCGGAAAGGTCGCCCATGTAACTGCGGGTCCAGGTGGCGTTGGTGCGGCCGGTGGCGTCGATGGCATTGGTGAAAAAGGATTCGTGGAACGCCCCGCCGTCCGCGTCGACACTCAGGATCTCCAGTCCCGAGGTGACGATCGAAAAGAAGTTGACCTCCACCACGCCGGGGTCGCTCAGGCTTTCCACCGTGGCGATGGTCGTCCCTTTGCCTTCATCGATGGCGGCGGTCAGCGCGAAATCCAGATTCGTGTCCTCTCCCGGATCCAGGACAAAGGTATGGGCCGTGACCGAAGGCGGATAACAGATCGGTCCCTGGCAGATGGTGGCCTGCCAGAAAGGCGGCATGTCCTTGACGATGGAGACCCGGAAGGAATCGACCACGGCGGCGGTGTTGGTGAAGGTGGTCGTGAAATCCTCGAGGATGAGCATGTCCTTGACCGCGCTCTGGTCGGGGATGGACCAGTCGAAGGAATACTGGGCACCGGCGGTGCCGGCGGTCAGGATGACCAGGACCGTCGACAGGACGATGATGACGGGAGTGGGGCGAAGGGCTCTCATCGGAAGATCCTTTCGGGAGACGGGGCGGGGGCGATGGTGGAGCCCGCCTGAAGGATGGCGTGGCTGACGTCGTGCTGGACGAAAGCGATAGCGACATAGTTGTCGGGCGCGGCGCCGCCTCTTTGCAGGGTGAGGTTGAACTGCTGGGGTTCCCCGGCAGTCAGGGCGCCAAGTATCGGTAATGTGTCGAGGCGGTCACGGAAGACGTGGTGGAACTCGGTCTGGCCGTTGAGACCGGGCGCGGGATCGATCACGATGACTTCCTCGTAGATGGCAACGAACAGCACATGGCCCGTCAGGTCCGTGTTCCGGATGGCGTCCAGGGTCACGGTGACGGGCACGTTCGCGTTGGTGAAGTCGGCGGTGACATCGACCAGAAAGCCCGGATCGGAATCCAGGGCCGCCAGTACCGCATTTTCCATAGCGGACGCATCGAGCGCTTCGGCCTGCTTCACCCCGTCGACATACAGCTCCGGCGCCCCGGAAACCTGATACATGTCGGAGCGAGCGGAGTTTTCCTGGGGATTGGCCAGGAAGAAGGGATCGCCCAGTTCCGGCCAGGACACGCTGAATTCCAGGTACAATACCCGGTCGGAGGAGAATTCCGGTTTGGCGGCCATGGCGACCAGGTTTTCGGTCAATTCGGGGCAGGGAACGCAGCTGACGTTGGCGAAGCCCTCCAGGAAAACGGTTTTCTTCACCGCCGCTACCGAGAGGGTGAAAACATCGTCGGGAATGTCCGTAATCTGTTTGTCGACGATGGTCACTTCGTACTGCGAGGGCGTGACGACAAACCCCTCCAGTTCCAGCGATACCATCACGGTGCCGGGCTCGAGACCCGCCACGGACGCCGGAACGGTCTTGCCGGTATCCTCCTGATCGACCAGGATGCGGGCGCCGGTGGGACTGTTGATCCTGAAGCCCGTCTGCGAAAGGGTGAAATCCACCGTCCTGGTGTCCAGTGGTCCCAGGAAAACACTCACCGTGTCCTTGTCGGATACGAAATCCGCCATTTCAACCCAGACAAGATAGATGGCAGGGTCCAGACCCGTCAGGGTGTGGGGGGTGATGAAACCGGTGTCCTCACCATCCAGGAAGATGGCCGCACCCTCGGGCTCGGACGTAACCCTGATGTTGCCCGGTTCGACCGTGGGCGCCTCGGCTCCGCAGGAAACCAGGAACAGGATGCCGGCCAATGCCAGGGCGGGCCGGATCATCCGGGAAAGGGAAAATTCCGTCGAGCGCACAAGACCACCTTTTTCAAAATCGACCCGACCGGAAGGGCGAATACCGGGTCGGAAACGGTTTCTTTATCCCACATATCCACAAGTATATGAAACTATTTGCAAAAGGTGCAATTTTTGGAAAAGTTGATTCCCGCGGCCTTGGGCACGAAAATCGAGATCATGGTATAATTAAGATAGTGGCAACGAACTTACCCATGACGGGGGATTGTTGAAGTTGAAGAAACAAAACCGATTAAAGGGTTTCGGGGAAAAGTGGGGGATGGTCCTGGTGTGGATGATCCCGTTGTTGATTTCGATCTCCCTGGTTGGCGCCGTTAGTGCCGATAACCCGGAACCGGTCCCGCGGGACATGAACGGATTGCCCTTGTGGGAGATCGCGCAGTGGCATGACTTCCCCGTTCGCCTGGATTTGGCGGGGCCCGAGGAGTTGGCTCGGTTGCTGGCGGAGGTGCCCCTGGCGTCATTTTCCCGGGAACAGATTTCGCCGGCGGACGGTGCCGGCGGCCGCGGCAGATTGGTCTTCGAACCCCGGATTACCGAAGCCGAAGCCACCGCTCTTCAGGAAGCCGGTTACATATTCAAGCGGCTTGTCGATCAGGAACGGGAATCTCGCCAGGCCGCTGAAAGGGTCTGGGCCGTGCAGGGTCTCAAAAGCGCGGTCGACCTGAAGCGGGCACCCGCGGGTTACTACCCGACCCACGCCCAGATCGGATCCATCTTCGCCCAGATGGAGATCGATTATCCGGGCATCTGCCGCACCTTTACCTGGGGCTCTTCGGTGCAGGGCCGCCAGATGTGGGGCCTGGTGATTTCCGCCGACCCGCACAACACGGCGCCCGAACCCGAAGTCCGCCTCAGCAGCACCATGCACGGCGACGAGCCTCCCGGCATGGTCATGCTGATGAACTTCGCGGAATACCTGACAGCCAACTACGGGGTGGCCGGGTTCGAGGACGTCACCAACCTGGTGGACAACTACGAGATCCACATCATGCCGCTGCATAATCCCGACGGATACGTGGCCGGCACCCGTTCCAACGCCAACGGGGTGGATCTGAACCGCAACTTCCTCGACCCCGCGGGGACCCATACCGCCCTGGAACCGGAAAACGTCCAGTTCACGAACTACGCCGGCGGGCAGCACTTCGTCATCAGTGAAAACGGGCACTCCGGCGCCCTGGTCGTCAACTATCCCTGGGACTACCAGTTGGCCCTGACGCCCGACGACGCGGCGATCATCAACCTGAGCCTCGAGTACTCGACCTACAACCTGCCGATGTACAACGGTTCGTTTCCCCAGGGGATCACCAACGGGGCCCAGTGGTACATCGTGTACGGCAGCCTGCAGGACTGGTCGTATTATTCCACCGGCTGCATCGACGTGACCATCGAGTACGACAACGTCAAGTTCCCGCCCGCCAGCCAGTTGGACGGATTATGGGACGACAACCGGGAAAGTCTGCTGCACTTCGTCAAGGCCGCCAGGTACGGGATCGGCGGCGTGGTGACCGACTCCGGGACGGGCCTTCCGCTGGACGCGACCGTTACGGTGGTCGGCAACAGCAAGCAGGTGGTCACCGATCCGGCCCACGGCGATTACTACAAGCTTCTCGATACGGGGACCTACGACCTGGTTTTCGAGGCGGACGGATACGTGACCAAAACGGAGACCGCGGTGGCCACGGTCTGGGGAACGCCCACCGTGCTGGATGTCGCCCTGGAAGCCGATGTGTCCGATGTCCCGGGCCGGCCGGCAAGCAAGGTCATGCTGACCGCAGCCCCCAACCCCTTCAACCCAAGCACGGAATTCACCATCACCCATCCCGGAACCGGCAGGGTCACCCTGGACGTCTACGACCTTCAGGGACGGCGGGTCCGCCGCCTTCTGGACGGATACCGGGTCGAAGGTGGTGCGGAGATCGCCTGGAACGGTTTGGATGATCAGGGCCGGCGGGCGTCCAGCGGCGTCTACTTCGCGCTGATGAAAAGCGGGGGACAGAGGGCCTGGGTCAAGGTGGTCCTCGTCAAATGACAAGACCCGGACCCGGTGACTGATTCACCGCGTCCGGGCCCCGTTCGACATTTACCCTCCGGCAGGAGGGAACTATCCTTCTCCGTGACCTTCAGCTTCGCCTTCGGTCTGCATATGCTTGGCGCAACCTCCGCAGTACCACTTGCCTTCGATTTCAACCATCTGGTCCTCGGGCACCGCTTTCATGCCGCATTCCCCGGCGCAATCATGGGCCGCGACCATTTCGGTGGTCGTTTCGGCAGCTTCTTCGGCGGCAGCTTCCACCGGGGCGGCTTCTTCGGTCGTGGCGGCCCCCTCGGCCTCGGTGGCCGCGTCGTCGCCGCCGCCGCAACCGGCAACAAAAAGGATCAGGGCCAGGAGAGAGACCAGGGATGTTCCAATGATCAGGCGCTTGTTCATGAAAGGACTCCTTGTCGGGGTGGAAACCGGGTCGGCTCACTCGCAATTTTGATTAAGGAGTGCGCTTGGTCTGGCCGAAAAAAATCCCATGGGACAGATTCGGCTCACCCGATTAGTGAAGCCGTGTTTTTCGGATACGTCAAGGGAAAGGAAACGGGGCGACTGATGAAAACCGCATGTGCCCTTCTGTTATTGATGATCCTGGCCTCTGCAGCGGCGGCCCAGCCGGTGGATCCGGATCCCGACGGGATCGGCATCTATTTCCATGAGGGCGCCATTGATGAAAGCTGGTGCGCCGACGCGGTGGTCGGCACGCAGGTCACGGCCTACCTGTGTCTGACCCGCGCCACCGACACCTCCGGGTTCACGGCCTGGGAAGGTCGGATTGAAACGTCGGTCCCGGGCACCCTGGTGGGATTCACCATCCGGGGTGACGGCACCAACACCGCGGCCGCGCCGGAATTCGTGGTGAGTTACGGCACGCCGTTGCCGTATCAGCTTTCCACCGTGCTCCTGGATATCACGGTGGATGTGGTCTGGGAATGGTCCATCGCCATGCGGGTCTGGCCCGCGTCCACGCCCAGTGGCCCGGAAGAATTGCCGGCCTATACGACGACCGCCCTGGCCGGGACCTACCGGACCCTGGGGTATTCCAACGGCTGGGATCCGGTGACCAAGGTGCCCAAATGGTGCGCGTCCATCAACGACGACAACTGTCTGGACGGCCCCTCGGTCCCGGTCAGGGATGTGAATTGGGGCGGGGTCAAGGCGCTGTATCGCTAGTATGGAACATTTCCAGAGCTTGTCATGACCCCGGCCGTTTGGCCTGCTCCCGCCGCTGTCTGACCCTGGGGGGCAGGGACTTCATGACTTCCCGCGCGATTTCCTCCACCGCCAGGTAGCTGGCCTCGATGGACCGCCAGCCGTGTTTCTTGACCAGATTGGCGGCGTGGATGACCTCGTTGGCCACCTCGCGCTTGCTGGTGTAGTAGTCGATGTGGCGCCCGCCGATGTTGACGGATCGCGCCTGCCGGACAGTCAGAAGACGGGAGACGTTCACCGACAGGGCGATGACCCGGCTGGGGTCCAGCTCCGCGAGCTGCGGCAGGACCGGGGTGCCGAACACGAGCGGCACGTTGGCGGCCCTGATTCCCTGGAAGGCGAGATAGAAACAGGTGGTGCTCTTGGCGGCGCGGGACACCCCGACCAGCACCACGTCGGCCAGATGCAGTTCGTCGGCCCGGCGGCCGTCGTCGTGTTTCAGGGTGTAGTCGATGGCCGACTGGCGGTCGAATCGTTCGCGGTCCGAAGCGTAGAACAAGCCGGGCTTGCCGGTGGGGGCGCGCTGGAAAAGGTCGTACAGAGCGCTGAACGAGGGGCCGAGGATGTCCACCGTCGGGACCAGCATCCGTTCGGCCATGCCCGACAATGCCCACCTTGCTTCCTGTGTCACCAGGGTGTAGAAGATGGTGGCGTCCCGGTCGGCGGCTTCGTGCACCACGGCCGAAACCTGTTCCGGAGTGCGGATTTCCGACCGGACGGCCAGTTCGAAATCCTGGCCTTCGAACTGGACCAGGGCCGCCTCGACAACCTGGCGGCAGGTCTCTCCGCGTCCGTCGGACACGACGATCAGGACCGGCAATCTGCCATCATCCATTCGACATTCCCCCGCTCTAGTCCACGGTGTACCCCTCGGCGTCGATCACCTTCTCGGCGATCAGGTCGTGCAGATGGGTGCGGTTGACGGGGTCGTGCTTCGTCAGCCGCCGGAGGCCCGCGAGCATGGTCCGCAGTTCGTCGCCTTCGACGGTGGCTGCCATGACGCTGCGCGCCCAGCCGCCGACCCGGTCCATGGCGTCGTGGATGTACAGGGTGGTCATGTCGGCCATCAACCGGGCCGAGCCTTCACCGTCCTTGTCCGCTTTTTTCAGGGTCCGCAGCAGGGCGCTTTCGCAGGCGTAGGCTTCGATGATGATGTCCGCCACATCCGCCAGCACCTCCTGCTGGTCCTTCAGGCCCTGGCCGAACTTCTGGGCGGCCAGACCCAGGGTCGCCAGGACGACCTTCTTCATATTGGCCACCAGCTTGCCCTCGTCCTCCAGGTATTCCGGCTCGCCGGGTTCGGCGAACGAAGGCAGTCCGGTCAGCTCCTCGGCCACCTCCTGGGCGGCCTGCAGGAAGGGCAGCTCGCCCTTGAGGGCCTTCTTCATGATCATGCCGGGCACGAGCATGCGGTTGATCTCGTTGGTGCCTTCGAAGATGCGGTTGATGCGCTCGTCACGGTACAGCCGCTCCAGCGGATATTCCTGGCAGTAGCCGTAACCGCCGAGCATCTGCAGGCATTCCTCGGCGGCCAGGGCGCAGACCTCGGTCGCGAAGACCTTGATCATCGAACACTCGATGGAAAATTCCTCGACCTGCAGGATGCTGGCCCGGTCGTAACCGGGGTCGCTCTTGTCGAGGGTTTCGATGGCGACGTCGAGCAGGCCGGCGGTGCGGTAGACCATCGACTCGGCCAGGAACATGGCCGTGTTCACATCGGCGATCTTGCGGCGGATCAGCCCGAACGAACACAACGGCTGCCCGAACTGGTGGCGCTCCTTGGTGTAGGGGATCGCCGCGAGGAGGGCCTGCTTGCCGCCCCCGACGGTGCTGGCGCCCAGCTTGAAGCGTCCCACGTTCAGGATGTTGAAGGCTATGTGGTGGCCCTTGCCGATCTCGCCGAGCAGGTTCTCCACGGGCACCTTGACGTCTTCGAGGATGATGGCGCAGGTCGACGACCCCTTGATGCCCATCTTCTTCTCCTCGGCCCCGATGGTCACACCCTCGCTGCCGAGGTCGACAATGAAGCCGGTGAACTGTTCTCCGTCGATCTTGGCGAAAAGAACCACGATCTCCGCGTAACCCGCATTGGTGATGTACTGTTTGGTTCCATTCAGGACGTAATGCTTGCCGTCGTCGGTCAGGACCGCCGTGGTGGCCGCGGCCAGGGCGTCGGATCCGCTGCCGGGTTCGGTCAGGGCGTAACAGGACAGCAGTTCGCCCGTGGCCAGCTGGGGCAGGTACTTCTTCTTCTGTTCCTCGTTGCCGAAATAGACGATGGGCAGGGTGCCGATACCCGAATGGGCGCCGTGCGTCACGGCGAAACTTCCGGCCGCGGCGATGTATTCGCTGATGATCATGACCGTGGCCTTGTCCGAACCCATTCCGCCGTAGGCTTCGGGAACGTCGGCCATCAGCAGCCCCATCTGGCCGGCCTCTTTCAACAGGTCCTTGCCCAGTTCGGTCTTGCCCTCGTATTCCAGCTCTTCGTGGACGGGCATGATGATGCGGTCCACGAAATCCTGGACGGTCGCGGCGAACATCCGCTGGTTCTCGTTGAAGTCCTCCGGAGTGAAGATGCTCTGGGGGGAACTTTCGGTGAGCAGGAACTCGCCACCGGTGGGATAACTGTTCTCGGCCATCATGACTCTCCTTTGCGGATCCGCGGCCCGGCCGCGCCCGATTAAATCGCTTCGAATATCCCGGCGGCGCCCATGCCCGTGCCGATGCACATGGTCACCAGGGCGTACTTGCCGCCTCGGCGTTTGAGTTCGTGCAGGGCGGTCGCGGTGAGCTTGGCCCCGGTGCAGCCCAGGGGATGGCCCAGGGCGACCGCGCCGCCGTTGGGGTTCAGCCGGGGATCGGCCGGATCCAGGTCCAGGCCCTTGCAGACGGCCAGGCTCTGGGCGGCAAAGGCTTCATTCAGTTCGATGACATCCATCTGGTCCAGGCTCAAGCCGGTCTGCTCCATGACTTTCGGCACCGCTTCCACCGGCCCGATGCCCATGATCTCCGGCTCCACCCCGGCCACCGCGTAGCCCACGAAGCGGGCCAGGGGTTCGGCGCCGATCTCAGCGGCGATCTCGGGTGTGGTCAGGAGCGAGGCCGCGGCCCCGTCGCTCATCTGGCTGCTGTTGCCCGCGGTCACGGTTCCGCCCTGCTTGAAGGCGGGTTTCAGACGGGCCAGGGCCTCGACCGTCGTGTCTTCGCGGGGGCCTTCGTCCACCTTGAACTCGACTTCCTGCAGCGTGGGCCGGCCGTTCTTGTCCGTATCCGGCAAGGCGGCGGTCACCGGCACGATTTCGTCCACGAAGCGGCCTTCCTTGATGGCGGCCACGGCCTTCATGTTGCTGTGATAGGCGAACTCGTCCTGCTGCTCGCGGGTGATCCCGTCGCGCACCACCAGGTTCTCGGCGGTCAGGCCCATGTTGGTCAGGTACTCGGGGTGTTCGCGGGCCATGGCGGGGCTGGGCAGGTAGCGCAGGCCGCCGATGGGCACCAGGGTCATGGTCTCGGTGCCGCCGGCGATGACGATGTCGTTCTGCCCCGCGGCGATCTTGAGCGCCCCGTAGCTGATGGTTTCCAGGCCGGAACAGCAGAAGCGGTTCAGGGTCATGCCCGGCACCGTGACCGGCAGACCCGCCATCAGGGCGATGTTGCGGCCGACATTCATGCCCTGTTCGGCTTCGGGCATGGCGCAGCCCATGATCACGTCACTGACGCGGACCGGGTCGAGATCCGGATGCGAGGCGACCAGCTCCCTGACCACGGCGGCGGCCAGGTCGTCGGGCCGGGTGTGGCGCAGCGTTCCCTTGAGGGCCTTGCCGACGGCGGTCCGGCGGGCGGCGGCAACGACGACTTCTCTCATGGTCAACCCTTTCTTAGTTGCGTAACGGTTTCCCGGTCTTGAGAATGTGCTCCACGCGCTCGAGGGTCTTGCGTTCGCCCAGCAGGCGCATGAAACTCTCGCGCTCCAGATCCAGCATGTCCTTTTCGGTGACGGTCGTTCCGGTCGGCACCACGCCGCCGGCGAGGATGGTCCCCAGTTCCATGCCGATTTTCCGATCGTGTTCGGAGATGTACCCGCCCTGCATCATGTTGTACAGAACGGCTTCGGCCAGGGCGATGCCCGCGGTGCCCATCACCGGGATGGCTTCGGCCTCCGCGGGGGAGGCGTAGTTGCCCGCCGCCAGAGCGAGGGCCAGGTCCTTGGCGTCGGCCGCCAGGTGGTCGCGGTTCATCGACCAGCTGTCGCCCGGCCTGAGAAATCCCAGGTCCTGTGCCTCGGCGGCGCTGGTGGCGACCTTGGCCATGCCGATGGTCTCGAAGGTCTTGCGGAAGGCCGGCTGCAGGTCGCGCTTGTCCATCAGCTGCGCGACGTTGCGCTGGTAGAGCCTCAGGCAGCCGCCGCCGGCGGGGATCACGCCCGCGCCGAATTCGACCAGCCCGATATAAAGCTCGCCCGCGCCCCTCACCGCGTTGCCGCCCATGGTGACTTCGCATCCTCCACCGAGGGCGAGTCCGGCTGGGGCGGTCACGACCGGTACGGCGCAGTGCTCCAGGCGGCCGGTGGCCGTCTGAAAGGCGCGGACGATCATGTTGATGTCTTCCCAGTTGCCCTCCATGGCTTCCATCATGAGCATCATCAGGTTGGCCCCGACGGAGAAATTGTCCGCCAGGTTCGTCACGACCAGGGCCTGCCAGTTCTGCTCCGCTTCACTGCAGGCGGTCATGATCATGTTCATGGTGTCCTGGCCGATGGCGTTCATCTTGGAGTGGAACTCCAGGCCCAGGATTCCGTCGCCGAGGTCCAGCAGGCTGGCCCCGGGGTTTCGTTTGACTTCCTTGTCCTGGCCGCGCAGGAATTCGAAATCGAAGACGCGCGGGTCGGACGGCACCGCGGCGAACCCGCCCGCCTCGGCGGTGGGGCTGTGCAGCATGCCGTCCTCGGTGCGGTAGAGTGATTCGGCGCCGCTTTCGTACAGGGCGTCCACCCAGCCGGGCAACGGCAGGCCGTCATCGCGCATCCTGTCGGTGACCTTGCGGAAGCCGAGCGTGTCCCACACCTCGAAGGGTCCCAGGTCCCAGTTGAAGCCCCAGCGCACGGCCTGGTCGATCTCGGCCGCCTGGTCGCAGATCTCGCCCACCCGCATGGCGCTGTAGCTGAAGCTGGCCGCGAGCATCTTCCAGATGGCCTGGCCGGCCTTGCCCTTGCCGAAGGCCAGCATCTGCAGGCGTTCATCCAGTTCGTCCATGCTCTTGGCCATGGCGATTTCGGGGAATTTGACCTTCTGCTTGTCGCGGTATT
The DNA here is from genome assembly GCA_039714075.1 of Candidatus Krumholzibacteriota bacterium. Taxonomy (GTDB): domain Bacteria; phylum Krumholzibacteriota; class Krumholzibacteriia; order LZORAL124-64-63; family LZORAL124-64-63; genus JAGLCY01. Next base: position 26,395 of record JBDLKA010000012.1, read on the forward strand.
CGAGGGTTTCCAGGTCGAGGGTGAAGAACTTCTTCTCGGGTTTTTTCTCCATTTTATAGAACCCGCTGCCGCTCTTGCGTCCCAGCAGGCCCTTTTCGACCATGCGGTAGAGGTAATCGGGCACCTTGAACGCTTCGCGGGCCTCGTCGTCGGGAATGAGCGGATAGATGTTGTCCGCCACATGGACGAACGTATCCAGGCCCACCAGGTCGGCCAGCTTGAAGGTCGCGGTCTTGGGGCGGCCGATGGCCGGTCCGGTCAGGGCATCGACCTCTTCGATGGTCAGGCCCAGTTCGTTCATGACCTGCACCGTGGCCATCATGGCGTGCACGCCCACGCGGTTGGCGATGAAGTTGGGCGTGTCCTTGGCCATGACGATGCCCTTGCCCAGGCGGTCGCGCGCGAAGGCCGCCACAAAAGACAGGATTTCCGGATCGGTATCCGCGGTGGGGATCAATTCGAAGAGCTTCATGTACCGCGGGGGATTGAAGAAGTGGGTGCCGAAGAAGCGGGGCTTCAGGTCGTCGGGCAGGACATCCGACATTTCTGCCAGAGACAGTCCCGACGTGTTGCTGGTGAAGATCGCGTCCTCTGAAATGTGCGGCGCCGCGTTGCCGAGGACGATCTTCTTGATCTTCATGTCCTCCTTGACCACCTCGATGATCCAGTCGGCCTCCTTCAGGCGCGGCAGATCGTCTTCCAGGTTGCCGGTCTCGATGAGCGCCAGGTTGTCCTTGATGAACAGGGGAGAGGGGCGGGTCTTTTTCAAGGCGCCCACCGCGCCCGCGGCGATGCTGTTTCTGGCCTTGGGGGAATCGCCGGCATCCTTGGGAACGATGTCCAGCACGAGGGAAGATATTCCGGCGTTGGCGAAGTGGGCCGCGATGGCGCTGCCCATGACGCCCGACCCCAGCACGGCCACTTTCCTGATCTGCCTGCGCATGTTCCCAGCCTTTCATTTACCTGTCGGCAATACCAAGGGGACCATCGATAATACAAAGGACCGTCGATGATAATGAATGCCTATTCAGTATAGTAAACTTGATCGGCACAACTGTCAATGCCTTTAGATAAGTTTGCCATTTGGGCTTGTTTAGGTTCAAATGTGTGATATAATAAGATTAACGGATGGATCTGACGGTGGGGGCCGTGAGCGGCTTTTCCAGACGAACACACCATTTCAATGAATAAGGCTTCATAAATCATGGCCCGTAACAGCGACGGCAGCAAAAGGACGGCAATTCTGGACGCGGCGGTCGTCGAAATCGCGCGCCACGGCTACTACCAGACCACCGTGGCGATGATCGCCAGGCGGGCCGGCGTGGCCGACGGAACCATCTACCTCTACTTCCGCAACAAGGAGGAAATCCTCTTTTCCCTGTTCGAGAGGGCCATGGGGCGGTTCATCGCCGAGGGACGTCTGGAGATGGACGAGGGGGCCACCGCCCTGGAAAGAATGCGCCGGATCGTGGAACTGCACCTGACCCTGGTGGGCCAGGACCGGGACCTGGCCATCATTTCCCAGGTGGAACTGCGCCACAGTCTTCACTTCATGGACCAGCTGTCCCGCAACCAGGTGGGGGAGTATCTGGCCATCATTGCCGAGGTTGTGTCCCAAGGCATGGAGGAGGAGAGTTTTCGCGCGGATCTGGACCCTGTTTTCGCGGCCAAGGCCATTTTCGGGGTTCTGGATGAGATGGCCACCGACTGGGTTCTTTCCCGCCGCAACAAGCGGCTGGAAAGCCAGGCGTCCGCGGTGCTGGATTTCCTGCTGGGCGGACTGTTGAAATAGGCCGCTAGACTCCGTGTTTTCAATGAACTGCGCAATCCTGTTAAATTTTTGACTTTAATTCCCGCCCCTCTTGACTTTCCAAATGCCCTGTTACCACCTTATGCTGAAGTCCCGCGGCAAGGGACAAGGTATCCATCCACGGCCAGCCAGGGCCGGTATCGGCGAGGCTCGAACATGGGCAAGAAAGACATCCCGGCCACTTCCCCTCTTCTGGATGAATTCCAGGTTCCCTCTCCCGGGGAGTGGCGCGCCGAAGTGGAGCGCCTGTTGAAGGGCGCCCCCTTCGCGAAGAAGATGTTCACCACTACCCTCGAAGGCATCCAGGTGGGTTCGATGGCCACGGCCGCCGACCGGCCGGACCCCGACTGGACCGATACCCTGCCCGGCCAGGCCCCGTTTTTGCGCGGGATCAATCCTGGAAACCAATCCGCCGGCACCTGGTTGGTCGCCCAGGAACTGCAGGCTCCATCCGTCGCCGAATTCAATGCCGCGGTTCGTCACGATCTGGAACGGGGTCAGACCGCGGTCAACCTGATCGTGTCCGGGGCGGGTCCGCGCGGGACCGGGGTTTCGGGCCTGGACGACCTGCGCACGGCCCTTGAAGGTGTGGACCTGGCAGCCACGCCCATTTTTATCCAGGCCGGAGCGGCGCACCGGACGGTGGCCGAGGATTTATGGACCCTGGCCGGGGAACGGGGCCTTGACCCGACCCTGTTGCGCGGCCGGTTGGGATGCGATCCGGTGGCCGGGATGGCCGTCGAGGGAGCCCTGCCGGTCCCCGCCACCCAGCTTTATGACGAATTGGCCGCGCTCGCCCGGCGGGCCGCGGCCGAGGCTCCCGGTCTGCGCACGCTGCCGGTCTTCGAAGATCCCTGGCATGACGGCGGCGCCGACGGCGCCCTCGGTCTGGGGTTGACCCTGGCCGCGGCGGTGACCGCCCTGCGCGAAATGGAAGCCCGGGGCCTGACCGTGGAGGAGGCAGCCGCCCGCGTGCACTTCAACCTCTGCATCGGGACGGATTTTTTCCTGGAGATCGCCCGCCTGCGGGCCTTGCGGGTGCTATGGACGAGGGTCCTGGCCGCCTGCGGCTGCGATCCGGCCATTGCAGGAGCCAACGCGGGCGCCACCGTGCACGCCCGGACCAGCCGACGCACCGGCACCCGGCTCGATCCGCATGTGAACATGCTGCGCGCCACGACCCAGGCCATGTCCGCCGTCCTCGGCGGCGTGGACAGTCTGAGTGTGGCCCCCTTCGATGAAGCGGCCGGTCTGCCCGACGGGTTCAGCCGCCGCATCGCCCGCAATGTCCAGCTGATTCTGGCCCACGAGTGCCATCTCGATCACGTGACCGATCCGGCCGGTGGTTCCTGGTACGTGGAAAAGCTGACCGCCGAGGTGGCTGCCCGAACCTGGGAGCATTTCCAGGCGGTGGAAGCGGCCGGAGGCATGATGGACGCACTGGCAACCGGTCGCATCCAGGAATGGGTTGCCGAAGCCGCCGCCGCAAGGGCCGTCCGCCTGGCCACCCGCCGCGAAGTCCTGGTGGGCACGAACCAGTATCCGGACCCGAATCCCCTGCCTCCTCCGGAGATTTCTGCTCCGGAGACGGTGGGCCCAGCCATTCCCCTGCGCAGGGACGGGGCGCCTTTCGAGACTTTGCGTGCCGGGATCGAAGCCCGGGCCAAGGTCGATGCCCCGGCGTGCCGTGTCTATTGCGCCTGCCTGGGTGATGTGGCCCGGTACATGCCGCGCCTGGAGTTCGTCCGCCGCTTTTTCCGGGTGGGAGGTTTTGAAGTCACCGGCGAACGGTTCGGCACGACGGCGGCCGAGGTCGTGGCCGCCGCCCGGGCCGACGGCGCCCGGACGGTGATTCTTGTGGGCCTTGATGAAACCTACGCGGAAATGGCAGAGCCCGTGGTGGCCGCCTTGCAACAGGGCGACGACCCGCCGGTCGTGATGCTGGCGGGCCAACCCGGCGAATACGCGGGAATCGAGGAATACATCAACATCAAGAGCAACGTCCTGGACGTGCTGGGTCGGTTGTTCGACAAGGTGGGGGGTGGGTCATGAGCCGCATTCCCGATTTCACCAAGGTCGACCTGGCGGATCTTACGGCAGGGCCGGCGCCCAAGGCCGAACCCGGAAAGCCGGTCTGGACAACCAACGAACAGATTCCAGTGAAGAGCCTGTACGCGTCGGCGGACACTTCCGCTCTAGAGCACACGGGTTTCGTGGCGGGACTGCCGCCCTTCCTGCGCGGTCCCTACGCCTCGATGTACGTCACCCGGCCCTGGACCGTGCGCCAGTACGCCGGCTTCTCCACCGCCGAGGAAAGCAATGCCTTCTACCGGCGGAATCTGGCCGCGGGGCAGAAGGGCCTGTCGGTGGCCTTCGACCTGGCCACCCACCGCGGGTACGACAGCGACCATCCCCGCGTGGTGGGGGACGTGGGCAAGGCCGGGGTAGCCATCGATTCGGTCGAGGACATGAAGGTTCTGTTTGCGGACATCCCCCTGGACCGCATGTCGGTGTCCATGACCATGAACGGCGCGGTGCTGCCGGTGATGGCGTTCTACATCGTGGCCGCCCTGGAACAGGGCGCCGCCCGCGACCAACTGGCCGGGACCATCCAGAACGACATTCTCAAGGAATACATGGTCCGCAACACGTACATCTACGGCCCTGAATTCAGCATGAAGATCATCGCGGACATCTTCGCCTATACGGCTGAGAACATGCCGAAGTTCAACAGCATTTCCATCAGCGGGTACCACATGCAGGAGGCCGGCGCGACGGCGGACCTCGAGTTGGCCTACACTCTGGCCGACGGTCTGGAGTACGTGCGGACCGGGCTCGCCGCTGGGCTGGACATCGATGCTTTCGCGCCGCGGCTGTCCTTCTTCTGGGCCGAGGGCACCAACTATTTCATGGAGATGGCCAAGCTGCGGGCCGGGCGCCTGCTGTGGGCCAAACTCATCAAGGGCTTCGGACCGAAAAACCCCAAGTCCATGGCCCTGCGCACCCATTCCCAGACCTCGGGCTGGTCGCTGGCCGAGCAGGATCCGTTCAACAACGTGGCGCGCACCTGCGTCGAGGCCATGGCCGCGGCCCTGGGCGGGACCCAGTCCCTGCACACCAACGCTCTGGACGAGGCCATCGCCCTGCCGACGGATTTCTCCGCCCGCATCGCCCGCAACACCCAGCTTTACCTGCAGGAGGAAACGGGCATCTGCCGGACGGTCGACCCGTGGGGCGGTTCCTGGTATCTTGAAAGCCTGACCGACGCGCTCATGCACAAGGCCTGGGATCACATCCAGGAGGTCGAGTCCCACGGGGGCATGGCTGCGGCCATCAGCGCGGGGCTGCCGAAGATGCGCATCGAAGAGGCGGCCGCCCGGCGCCAGGCCCATATCGATTCGGGCCGGGAGATCATCGTCGGCGTCAACAGGTACCGGTTGGACAAAGAAGATCCCATCGAGATTCTCGAAGTGGACAACACCGAGGTGCGCCGGCAGCAGGTGGCCCGGCTGGAGGAACTGAAGGCCGGGCGGGACGGCCAGGCGGTGACCGCGGCCCTGGACGCCTTGACCCGCTGTTCCGAAACGGGCCGGGGAAACCTGCTGGCTTTGTCGGTTGAAGCTGCGCGGCAGCGGGCGACCCTGGGTGAAATCTCCGACGCCATGGAAAAGGTGGCCGGCCGCCATCAGGCAACCATCCGCACCATCAGCGGAGTCTATTCCGCCGAATTCGGAAAGGGCGAAACGATCGATACCGTGGAAAAAATTGCCGTCATGATCCGGGACTTCGAGAAACACGAAGGCCGGCGGCCGCGCATCCTGGTGGCCAAGATGGGTCAGGACGGCCACGACCGCGGGGCCAAGGTGGTGGCCACGGCGTTCGCCGATCTCGGCTTCGATGTCGACGTGGGGCCGCTGTTCCAGACGCCGGAGGAAACCGCCCGGCAGGCCGTCGAAAACGATGTCCATATCGTGGGCATGAGCAGCCTCGCCGCGGGGCACAAGACCCTGTTGCCCCAGTTGATGGCGGAACTTAAAAAGCTGGGCCGGGAGGACATCCTGGTTGCTTGCGGCGGTGTGATTCCCGCCCAGGATTACGAGTACCTCCGGGAGAATGGGGCGACGGCTATCTTCGGGCCAGGCACCGTCATTCCCGTGGCCGCCGAAAAACTGCTGGTCGCGCTGAATACCAGGTTGGGCTACGGCAACTGATGTCCGTGGGGTTTTTAAGGAAAGTCGCCATCAGTATGCTCGGGGCGATGACCGTCCTGTTCTTGGCAGTCGTCGGGCTGTTCTATGCGAATCAGGAGAAGATCCTCTTTCATCCCCGGAAGTTGTCCGCGGATCACGTTTTCGAGTTCCAGGAGCCGTTCGAGGAAGTGTTCATCGCCGCCGATGACGACACCAGGCTGCATGGTTTGTTGTTCAAGGCGGCTTCGCCCAAGGGGTTGGCGTTCTATCTGCACGGGAATGCCGGCTCGCTGGATTCCTGGGGCGGTGCCGCGAAGCCGTTCCTGGCCAACGACTACGACTGTTTCATCCTGGACTACCGGGGTTACGGCAAGAGCGAGGGCGAGATCTCGTCCGAGGACCAGTTGCTGGCCGACGTGAATGCCGCCTACCGATATTTGACCCGACGGTATTCCGAGGGCAGCGTGGTCGTGGTGGGGTATTCCATCGGTGCGGCTCCGGCCGCCTACCTGGCGGCCGAGAACAATCCCGGAAAACTGATTCTCAAGGCCCCGTACAACAACATGGCCTACCTTCAGCGAATGTATTACGCCTGGCTACCCGCTTTCGGGCTCCGCTACGAGCTGACCACCGATGAATACCTGAAAAGGGCCCACCTTCCGGTGACGATCTTCCATGGTTCGGATGATCGGGTGATCCCCTACGAATGCTCGTTGAAGTTGCAGGAAACATTCGACGGGGACGACAGGCTCGTCACCCTCGAGGGACAAGGCCACGACGGCATGAGCGGGAACGATGCCTATGCCCGGACACTGGCCGGGATTCTGGCCGCCGATTGAAGAAACCCTGCGGCAACGGGAACGGCGCCCCGAGCGGGGCGCCGTTATCTTTGAAGCCGATTGGAATCAACCCTCGTCGGGTGCGACGACCTCTACCAAGCCGACGTCCACGGTGATCTCGTCCAGCCGGGCCTGTGTTTCGGGCAGGACGTCGTCCTGCACGCGGCCGTCGAGGTGCTTGGCCAGGAACCGCTCCATGGCCACGGCCAGGGCCTTGCGGTTGTTGGGTGCGCGGAAGCCGTGCCCCTCGTCGGGGGCCACCATGTACTCCACGGGTTTGTCCTTTTGGCGCAGCGCGACGACGATCTGGTCGGACTCGTGCTGCTTGACCCGGGGATCGTTGGCGCCGTGGACCACCAGCAGCGGGGCCTTGATCTGGTCGCAGTGGAACAGCGGCGAACGCGAGATCAGATCCTGGCGGTCGGCTTCGACCCCGGGGTTGCCCACACGCCTGTACCAGGATCCTTCGAGGAAGGGTTTCCAGTACTCGGGGAAGCTTTCCACCAGGGTGACCAGGTTGGAGGGGCCGACATAGGGGACCCCGCAGGCGTACAGGTCGGGGGTGAAGGTTACCCCGGCCAGGGTGGCGTAGCCGCCGTAACTGCCCCCGAAGATGCCCACGCGGGCCGGATCGGCGACGCCTTCGGCGATGAGCCATTCCACGGCATCGGTCACATCATGTTGCATGGCGCCGATGCCCCATTCCTTGTTGCCCGCGTTCATGTAGTGCTTGCCATAGCCGGTCGAGCTGCGGTAGTTGACCTGCATCACGGCGTAGCCGCGATTGGCCAGGAACTGGGCGTAGGGATCGTAGCCCCAGTAATCACGGGCCCAGGGGCCGCCGTGGATATACATGACCACCGGCAGGTTCTCGTGGGCGACTCCCTTGGGCAGGGTCAAATAACCGTGGATGGTCATGCCGTCCCGGGCGGTGTAGCTGACGGGCTTCATGTGGGCCAGATGTTCGCTGGGAAGTTCGGGCCGCGAACGGTACTGCAGATCGGCTTTGCCCGTGGCCGTGTCGTAGAGGTAGACCGAACCGGGGTCGACGTCGCTGGAGACTGACACCAGCATGCGACTCATGTCGCGGGCAATGCTGTTGACGCCGATTTCCCCTTCGGGCAGGGCCTTGGTCAGGTTTTTCCAAAGCTTGGCCGCATCTTCGGTCTGGGGATAGACCCGGACCCGGTTTCCCACGTAAGCGGTGGCGATCAATTCGTCCGTGTCGGGATGGAAGACGGCATTGCCGAAGTCCACCTGGTTTTCAGGATCCTTTTCGATCAGGGTCATCTCGCCGCTTTCCACATCCATCAGCATGAGCTCGTTCAGGTCGCGGTCGCCCTTGTTGGTGCTCAGGTACAGGTGGCGACGGTCCTTGTGGAATTCGATGGGCGTGATGTCCTCTTCGAAAGTGCAGGTCATGATCTGCTCGAAACCCTGCATGTCGATGCGCAGCAGCTCGGCGCCGCCGCCGGGCAGCGGGCGGTAGGCCAGACGCAATTCGCCCTCGAGGTCGAAGATCCAGAAGCCCACGCCTTCGTCGTTCTTTCTGACGAGCACGCGGTCGCCGGTCGCAATGTCGATCTTGTAGATGTCGTGGTACTGCGGATCGCGGTCGTTCAACCCGACCATCATCACCTCGGGTTGGTTCTTGGGCACCGAGTAGATCCTGGCCCGGACACCGTCGACCGGGGTCAGGTTTCTGGCGGCGGGCACGCCCTTTTCGGCGGCATCACCCGCCGGATCGACGGCCCAGACGTGGAAGTTCTCGTCGCCGTCCTTGTCCTGGACATAAAGGAGGTAGCGGCTGTCGCGGCTCCAGAAGTAGCCGGGCACCGGACGTTCGTCGGCCGTCACCGGACGGGCGCTGGCAAAGGGCTCGTCGGCGGCCTTGACCCAGATGTTGCGGGCGCCTTCGTAGGGCTTGATGAAGCTCATCCATTTGCCGTCCGGTGAAAGCTGGGATCCGGAGATTTCCGGATCGCCGAAGAAAAGCTCCCTGTCCACCAGGGGGGCGGGTTCCGTGGCGACCTCCGCGACCTGATCCTGCTTCTCACCGCATCCGACCGCGGCCAACAGGGTCAAGGTCAGCACCAATAGTGTCCAATGCTTCATGGGTCTGTCTCCTCGAAGAAAGAGAGGGTGGGAATCACCCGGACTCTACGGGACCGGGAGAAAAAAGTTCGGTGGTCAGGAAGCGGCCCGTCCAGTTTTGGGGTCGGTGGTGGCCGCCAAGGCAGCTTCCAGGTCTTCGGCGCCTTCGACATCTTCGGCCCCGGCCCGTTTGGCCTTGGTGAACCGGGCCAGGATCGAGTAGACCACCGGCACCAGCACCAGGGTCAGGAAGGTCGAAAACAGCACGCCGCCCACCACTACGATGCCCAGCGGGCGCCGCGATTCGGCACCCGCGCCGAAACCGATGGCGATGGGCAGGATCCCGAACACCGTCGAGAACGAGGTCATCAGGATCGGCCGGAGCCGGATGGTAGCCGCCTCGATCACGGCGTCCGCGATTTCCATCCCGCGAGTCCGCAGCTGGTTGGCGAATTCCACGATCAGGATGGAGTTCTTGGTTACCAGTCCGATCAGCATGATCAGTCCGATCCGCGAGAATATGTTCAGGGTCTGGTCGAAGATCCACAGCGACAGCAGCGCGCCGAAAACCGCCAGCGGCACCGAAAGAAGAATCGTCAGGGGATCGACGAAACTCTCGAACTGGGCCGACAACACCAGGAAGATGAACACCAGCGCCAGGATGAACATGAAGTAGAGGGTGCCCTTGCTGTCGCGGTACTCGCGCGACTGCCCGCCCAGATCGCGCTTGACCGCCGGGGGCAGGTCGTTTTTCCAGATGCGGTCCAGGTCGTCGAGAGCCTGGGCGATACCCACCCCGGGGGCGAGGTTGGCCGTTATGGTGGCCGACCGCACCCGGTTGAAATGATTCAGTTCCTTGGGGGCCACCGTTTCGTTGACCGTGACCACGTTGGCCAGCTGGACCAGGCCGCCGACGCCCCGCAGATAGATCTGGTCGATGATGTCGGGGGTCGCCCGCCCGGTGGGCCGCATCTGGGCGATCACGTCGTACTGCTTGGTGCCGCGCTTGAAATTCCCGACCACCCGTCCGCCGAGATAGGTTTCCAGGGTCGTGCCGATGTCGGTTACGGAAACACCCAGGCCCGAGGCCCGTTCGCGGTCGATCTCGATCTGGAGTTCCGGCTTGTTGAGCCGCAGATCCGAATCCAGGTTGATCAGGTAGCCCAGTTCGCCCGCCTTGGCCATCATCGTTCCGACCGCCTGGCCGAGTTCCTCGTAGGAGTCGGCCTGCAGGACGTATTCGACCTGGGAAGAGGAAAAATTGCCGCCCAGGCTGGGGGGGTTGACCAGGAAGGCCAGGACGCCGGGAATGCCCAGCAGGCGGGGGAACATTTGTCCCACGATTTCCTGCTGCGAGCGCTCACGGTCGGCCCGGTTCTTCAGATCCAGGAAAACGAAACCGTTGGTCACGCGTCCGGGACCGCCGAATCCCAGACCGGTGGCGGTGAACAGACCCCGGCGCTCGGGCAGGGGCAGAAGCTGGTCCTCGATCATGCGCATGTAGCGGTCCGTGTATTCCAGCGTGGACCCTTCGGGCGCCAGGACGATCCCGAAGGCGGTGCCCCGGTCTTCGGTGGGGACCAGTTCCTCCGGCAATTGCCCGAAGATCCATACCGCGAGCGCCACCAGGGCCACGCCGCCCAGGATCACCAGGGGTTTGACGCGCAGGGATAACCGCAGGAAGGATTCATAGGTGCGGCCCAGCCATTCAAAAAACGAATCAAAGGATCGTTCGGCCCGGCTGCGGGATCTGGTGGGGTCATCCCTCCCGAGGATGCGCGAACAGAGCACCGGGGTCAGGGTCAGGGCCACGAACGACGACAGCATGACCGCCACGGCCAGGGTGATGCCGAATTCGCGGAAGAGCCGGCCCACGGTCCCGGTCAAGAAGGCCACGGGGATGAAGACAGCCACCAACGCGACCGTGGTCGCAAGCACGGCGAAACCGATTTCCCGGACGCCGTCGAAGGCCGCCCGCCGGCGGGATTTCCCCATTTCCACGTGCCGGACGATGTTTTCCAGGACCACGATGGCGTCGTCGACCACCAGTCCGATGGCCAGCACCAGGGCCAGCAGGGTCAGGATGTTGATGGTGAATCCCAGCGCGAAGGCGACCGAAAAGGCCCCCACGATGGAAACTGGAATGGCCACGATGGGAATGACCGTCGCCCGGAGGCTCTTGAGGAACACGTAGACCACCAGGACCACCAGGCACAGGGCGATGAGGATGGTCTTGCCCACCTCGTCGACCGACGACTGGATGAACTCCGATGAATCGTAGGCCATGTCGATGCGCATGCCGGCGGGCACGAGTTGGCCCAGTTCCGGCAGGCTGGCCCGGACCGCCGCGGCGACGTCCAGGGTGGAGGCCTGCTTCTGCTTGACGATGCCCATGCCGACCGATGGCAGGTTGTTGAAACGGGTCATGGTCCGTTCGTCCTCGGGACCGACCTCCACCTGGGCGATTTGGTCGAGGCGGACGATCTCGTTCCCGCGGTGGGCCACGATGATGGCCCCGAATCCTTCGGGAGTGTTCAGCTCGCCCCTGGTCCTGACGGCAAATTCGCGGGCGGTGCCTTCGACCCGGCCGCCGGGAATCTCGGCGTTTTCACTGCGCACCGCCCGTTCCACATCCTGAACCGTGAGGTTGTAGGCGGCCATCCTGAGCGGGTCCAGCCACACGCGCATGGCGTAACGCCGCTCCCCGCCGATGAATACGTTGCCCACGCCGGGCAGCCGTTGGAGCCGTTCCTTGAGGATCCGGTCGGAGTAGTCGGAAAGTTCCAGGGTGCTGTGCTGGTCACTGGAGACAGCCAGCCAGATGATCGGTTGGGCGTTGACGTCGACTTTGGAAACGATGGGATCTTCGGCCTCGCGGGGCAGCCGGCCGCCGACCCGGGAGACGCGGTCGCGCACGTCGTTGGCGGCTTCGTCCACGTCGCGGTGCAGCTCGAATTCGATCGTGATGACCGAACCCTGCTCACGGCTGCTGCTGGTGATGGTCTTTACCGATTCGATGGTCGTGAACTGCTCTTCCAGAACGTCGGTGATTTCGGTTTCGACCACGGTGGGGCTGGCCCCGCGGTAGAAGGTGGTCACCGAAACGATCGGCGGATCGGTTTCCGGGTATTCACGCACCGGCAGCCTGGTGAACGAGATGTAGCCCAGCAGGAATATCGTCAGGCTCATCACCGTGGCGAATACCGGTCGTTTGATGGCGACTTCGCTCAGTTTCATTGAACGGCCTCGCCTTCACCGGTGTCGACGGGGCCGACCGGCATGACCTTGGCACCTTCATGGAGCTTCTGGTGTCCGGCCCTGACGACCTGCTGGCCCTCGTCCAGACCTGCGATGATTTCCACCACGTCCGTCAGCCGCGTTCCCAGGGACACGGCCGTGCGGGTCACCAGGCTGTCCGGTTTGACGACGTAGACGAAGGCCTGGCCACCTTCGACAAACACCGCGGCGCTGGGAATGGTCAGGGCGGCGGCTCGTTCGGTGAGGACCACGGCGATGGTGGCGGACATTCCCGGGCGGAGGATCTCCTCCGGATTATCCACCAGAGCCACGATGCCGACCGTCCGCGTGGCGGAGTCGAGCTGGGGTTCGATGACGTCGACTACGCCGGTCAGCCGGACTTCGGGAAAGGCGGGAGTCGTAACGGCGACCCGGGCGCCCAGCCGCATGGATCCCAGAATCCGCTCGGGAACCGAGAAGGTGACCCGCAGCTTGTCGATCTGGGCCAGGCGGGTGATGGGCGTTCCTGCCCGCATGAACGTGCCCTGGCTGACCAGGCGCTGGCCGGCCAGTCCGGAAAATGGCGCGGTGATGCGGGCCTTTTTCAGCCGGGTTTCGGCCAGGGCGAGATTGGCTTCGGCCACCTTGAGGGCGGCGGTGGCGTCGTCGAGATCCTGGGGGGCGCCGGCGCCCTGGTCCACGATGGATTTGATCCGTTCCCAGGTGGCTTTGTTCTGGTCCCGCAACGCGGCGGCCCTTTGGGCCTCGGCCTTCAACTGGTCGTCGTCCAGGCGGGCGATCAGTTCGCCCGCGTCCAGCCGCCGGCCCTCCCGGAAGGGAATGGCCATGACGATGCCGTCGATCTCCCCGGTCACCGTCACCGCTTTGTCCGCTTCGAGAGTGCCGATGGTGGTGAACCGGTCGATTACCGGTCCCACGACCACGGATGCGGCTTCCACCGGCGTGGGGGGGCGTTGGAATCCGCCCGCGCCATGTCCGCCGTCATCCCCGCAGCCGGCCAGCAGAGTCAGTGCCAGACCCCAGCTCACCATACCGTATTTCATCGCGTTCACTTTCGGTTCTCCTTAGTTTCCGGTTCCGGGATACCAGCCGCCGGTCAACTGTCGCAGAACGGCGGCCGCCCGGGCGGTGCGGACCAGGGCGTCGGAATAACGTTGCTGGGCCGTGGCCAGGTCGGCGGCCAGACGGACGACCTCGAAGGCCGTGGTGCGGCCATTGGTATATTCGAGCATGCCGATTTCCACCTGTTTGATGGAGGCGGCCACGCCGCGGGTGGCGATTTCCAGGCGTTTGTTGCCGCGCTGGAGTTCGCGGTGTTGGGCGCGGACTTCTTCTTCCATGAGGCGTTGGCCGGCAAGCAGATTCTGCTCGGCCCGTACGACCTGGGCCCGCAGGCGGTCCCTTTCGCCTTTCCCTTCACGGTTGCCCAGGGGCAGGGCGAAGACGAACCCCACGTTCCAGTTGGGGTAGTCTCGCCCGATCGCCTGGCTCACGCTCTCGCTACGGTCCCCGTCGACATCGGTGCGGACCGGAGTGGTGGAGCCGGGAAAGAATACATCCTGGGCGGCGCCAGACAGGCCGCTGCCGCCCAGACCGCCGATGAGGTCAAGCGTGGGGCGGGCATCCCAGACCGAACCCTTGGCCAGGGCGCGCAGGGCCTCGGCATTGCTGTCGAGCGCCTGAAGGTCGGGATTGCGATGCATGACCACGGCCACCAGCGAGTCCTGGGAGACCTCGGGGAATTCCGTCGGGGGCTCGTCCCAGGACCTGTAGCGGACCGCGGTGGGGCGGCGTCCCATGAGACTGGCCAGGCGGTCGGAAAACCGGTCCATTTGTTCTTCGGTATCCAGCATGGCCTGTTCGGCTTCGGTCAGAAAGAACTCGGCGTTGGCCACGGCGCTGGGCCCGATCATGCCGGCTTTGGCGCGGAGTTTCGTGTCATCCAGAAAGGCCGAGGCCCGGTCGCGGATCAACCGGGTTACCGCGTGATTCCTTTCAGCGGCGTAGAGCTCCCAATAAATGGACTCCACTTCGGTGCGCACAGCCAGGACAGCTCCGTCATGGCGAGCGCGGGCGCCGTCGAGGTTGCGTTCGGCAAAGGACAAATCGCTGCGGGCGGAAGGCCCGAAGCCCTTGAGCAGAGGTTGGCGCAAGGTCAGCGCGCCAAAGGCCTGGTATTCGGGGTTCAAGCTGGTGAATTCCGAATTGGTGGTGGTGCGCAGGGAGGTGACCGTGGCCGATAACTCCGTACCCAGGCGCAGGCGCATGCGCGCGCCGGCCTCGAAATCGGTGGATCCGGTTTCCAGGACATCGGCGCCGGCGAACAGCGAGGCGCTGGGTGTGTCCGCGCCGGACCAATCACCCGAGCCGAACAGTTCCGGATCGAAAACGCCCTTTTCCCGCCGCACCGCCTGGGTCGCGGCGGTCAGTTCCGCTTCGGCGACCCTGGCTTCGGTGGCCTGCATGGCGGCGCCCAGCACGGCATCCTTCAGAAGGAGACGTTCTCCCGGAAGATCGGCGATCGTGGCCGTCAACGCGCTGTCGGGGCTGGCTGCCAGGATGGAATTCCGGGGGATCTGCGCCGAAGTATCCCCGGCCGTGATGCCCAGGGCGGTGACCAGGAGGACGGAAGGCCAGGCGAGGCGGAAGCTCATGACGGATAATGCCTTTCGCTGTCCGGGTAGACGGTCACGGGTTCAGGATCGGAATCGGAGCAAGTTAACACAAAAGGTACCGTATCGCTTCGGAATGCTTCGGAATATGATCGGAACTTCCCTGGCGGGCGTTCTGATGATAGTCTGAAGCCCCGTTCGGAGAAACATCGCTAGTTGGATCAGCACCCCTTGCTTCCATTCACCGTCAACCCGACGAGGTCATCGTGAAATTTCCGGATATTCGCCTGGACTCCCTCGCCATCCTGGCGGGGACCGCGATCATCATCATATCTGCCGGATCGGTTCTGGCCGCCGCCCCCGGTGAAAAACCGGCGGCGGATGTTTTTACCCGCTTGTCCGCAGCCGGCGTCGCCGAGGATCACGACCAGGCCGATCATCTGATCGTGTTCACCGAAGCGGTCAACAAGGTCAAACCCTCGGGTGTGACCTACGTGGACGGTTACGAGTTGACCAAGGTCCTGACCGCCGCCGGATGCCGGGACCGGTCGGTCCTCACCTGGCACTACGATCCCCAGAGCAGTCATGTGGAGGTGCTGGAGGTCAACATCGTGCGTGACGGTGGCTTGATCCCCGTGGACGTGGCCGCGGTCCACGATCTGCCCGCGCCCCAGGCGGCCATCTACTGGAATGATCGCGTCAAGACCCTGCAACTGCCCCGCCTGCAGGTGAACGACGGCATCGAGGTGAAGACCTTCCGCAAGGGATTCACCTACGCCCTGCTGGCCGCAGGGGCCGCTGGTGCGGGCGGTTCGGCAGAGGTGCCCGACGACGAGCGCTACATCCCGCCCATGCCCGGCGAGTATTTCGACATCGTCCTGTTCAGCGGCAACGCTCCCATCCTGGAAAAGCGTTATGTGTTGCGCCTGCCGGCGGACAAGCGCCTGCACGCGGAGGTCTACAACGGGGCCCTCTATTCGAGCGTCACCTACGATGACGAATTCACGGAATACGCCTGGTGGGGCCTGGATCTGCCTTCGCAGGTCCACGAACCGCGCCAACCGGCCGCCAGCGACATCTTTCCCAAGGTGGTCATGGCCACCGCGGAAAGCTGGGAAGCGAAAAGCCGCTGGTTCTTCGACGTGAACCGCGACCAGTTCGAGGTCACGACCGCGATCCAGGAAAAGGTCGATGAAATCCTCAGGGATCAGGGTCTTGCCAAAGCCGACGAAGAGCGCCGGGCCAAGGCGCTGGTGCACTGGGTGGCGCAGAACATCCGCTACAGCGGGCAGACCATGGGCGAGGGCGAGGGGTTCACCCTGCATTCGGGCGACATGATTTTCGAACAGCGCAGCGGGGTGTGCAAGGACATCGCCGGCATGCTGATCACGATGATGCGCGCCGCAGGCATGGACTCGTACGCGGCGATGACGATGGCCGGCAGTCGCATCGACGAGGTGCCCGCCGACCAGTTCAACCACTGCGTCACCGCGCTCAAACTCGATGACGGGACCTACCGCATGTATGACCCCACCTGGGTGCCCTACAACAACGACATCTGGTCCATGTCCGAAACGGAACAGCACTTCCTGGTGGGTTCTCCCGAGGGTGAGACGCTCAGCCGCATCCGCTACAGCCCGCCCGGCGAATCGCCGCTGAAGGTGACGCACGAGGCGAAACTCGCCAAGGATGGATCCCTGTCGGGGACTTTCAGGTTCGAGGGCACCGGCGCCATGGACGGCCGCCTGCGGCGCATCGTCAACGGGGTCAGGAAAAAGGAACTGGCCACGCGGTGCGCGCGGCTTTTGTCCCCGGTCAGCACGCGCATCGAGGGTGTCAGGGCCAGCCATCATCCCGTGGACGATTTCAGCGGGGACATGTGGCTGGAGGTCGAGTACCGCATCCCTTCCTATGTGTTGCCGGTTTCCGACGGTCTTGAATTCACCAGCCCACTGATGCAGGTGGTGCTCAGCGAACGCAACCTTTTCGGAACCGGCGGCACGCACTGGGGCGAGGAACGGGAGACCGACCTGTTGCTTTGGTACACCCAGGAACTGGATGGAACCGAGACGATCAAGATTCCCGGTGGCTACGAGTTGATCGATCCGCCGGATACCGAAGACGTGGATGAAACCTATGCGTCATTCGCCGGTTCGGTCGAGCAGAAGGGGGGCAAGCTGGTGCTGAATCATCAGGCTGAAGTGCGGCGCCGGCAGATCCCGCCCGACGGGTATCCCGGCTTCCGCAAGGCCATGGAAGCGGCCAGCAATTGGGGCGACCAGACGTACCGTCTCGAGAAGGGAGGCGAGTAATGAAAGCTCTTAAGATTATCACGCTAATGGTTGTTGTTTCGTTATTTGCGGGTCAGTCCCTTGCGGCTGAGATGGGAATTTCGTCCGGTCACGATCTGGACGAACTCTGGGGCCGGGCCCAGGCGGATTACGACCTGTCCGGCGAAGATGCGGTTCTTTTGCTGGAAAGCCGCCACGTCACCTGGGATGGTGAAAGCACCCTGGTCACAAGGGTGCACCGGGTGGTCTGGATCGGCACTTCGGTGGGCATCCGCGGGTACGCCGACCTGCGGATTCCCTGGAACACCGCGACCTCCGAGTTGGAGGTCGAGGTGTTGCGCACCTGGCGGGACGGGCGCTGGTGGCCGGATGAGTCGGTCATCAGCGAAACGGCGGTGGTTCCCACCCTGCCCCACGCGCTGAACACCGCCGACGACTACACGACCATGCGCGAGACCATGCTTCTGCATGACGGGGTCGAGCTGCCCTGCATCATGGAGACGGTTTATACCATCACCGAAGCTGGCCTGCCCGGCGCCGGTGGTTTGTTCGTGATGCCCCAGCGGGATCCCTCGGTGCGCACGGAGTTCAAGTTGACGGTCCAAGTTGCGTCGAATCCAAAATTTGAAATTTTGAATGCGGATGAGATTCCCTCTTACCACGATGGACCCGGTTCAGTTGTGTCCTGGCGCCTGGAAAATGTTCCCGCCCTGCGCACGCCACTCTCAGGTTCTCCAGCCGCGTATGAACCGGCGATCGTCTGGTCGACCTGGTCCGATTGGCCCGGGTTGCGCGACCATTGGCGCGGCTTGTTCGACGAGGCCGCCGTCCTGGACGCGGCCCTGACCGATTCGTTGCAGACCTGGATCGAGGACGCGCCCAGTCCCTGGAGCCGGATCCAGGCTGTGGTTGACCAGGTGAACTACAATGTGCGCGGCGTCCATTACTCCGACAGTTTCTGGACGTATCAGCCCCGGCCCGCGGTCCGCACGTGGGCAACCGCTTACGGTCATCCCCTGGACCGGGCGGTCCTGACCGCCGCCCTGCTACGAAGCGCCGGGTACGAGGTGACGCCGATCTTTGTCGGCTCGGGCAACCGCCTGGTGGGGGAAGAGGTCCCCAGGTTGAGTGGTCTGGGGGATCTTCACCTGAGCATCAAGGGTGATCCGGCGGGTCTCTACGATCCGGACCGGGGCACATTGTCGGGCCAGGCGCCGTTGATCGGCCTGCCCCTGTGGCGGACCGACCAGTACGTCGAGCCGTTTCTCGGCAATTCAACCTGGCCCCATCGTCTTGAAATCACCGTGACCCTGGAACCGGGTGAGGACGGGTTCTGGAAAGGCACGGGCCAGTTCCAGGGCTCGGGAGTTTTCTGCCCGCAGGGTGATATGGCGGGGATGGACGATGGCGCCCGCGACTATCTCAACGGCGTGATCGGCGCGGTGCTGCCCGGCGCCACCCTGAACCGCGTCAACCCGGAGATCTTCCATCAGCATCAGGTCATCCTCGGCTTCGGACTCGAAGCCGAGAAACCGGAAGCGGAATCCTCGGGCCGGACCAGGCTCGTGGTCGGCACGCCCGCCCACGGTTTGATGAGCAGGGCGGCCGGCGTTCATCTTTACGACGAAAGCCGAAGCTCACCGGTCATGCTGCCTGCGGCAATGGAACAGTGGGTGAAAATCCGGATCAAGATCGATGAGGCAGGGGAGACCGATCTGCCGGCGGTGCTGTCGCTGGTGAACGAAGCCGGGGAGTTCACCGTGAACACCACGGAAAAGGGTGGCTGGATCACCGTCGAACGGGAGTTGAAGCTGAGTTCGGATTCCTATCCCGCGGGAATGTGGCCACAGTTGAGAGCGCTGCTTCTGGAGGATGCGGATCCGGTCCACGGCACCATCCTGTTGGATTGACGCGGGCAAGGAATTGAACCTAGTATTTGGGGTAACCCATTCTTCAACCGCAAGCGAGCCATGAGCAAACAGGACAAGGACAAGCAGCCGGATAAACCTTCGGCCCTGAATGTGCGCGGCGGCGTCGACGGCGGTCACGACGGCCTGCCCGGCCAATCCTCCGGCAAGGGGGATGATGCTCCAGGAAAGCGCCGGCGATTGCTTTCGGCCCGCGAGTACATCGATGGTGTCCTGTCCGGCGACCGGGTTCTGCTGGCCCGGGCCATCACGCTCATCGAATCCAACGCGCCTTCCCATCAGGAACTGGCGCAGGAAGTCTTGACCGCGCTTCTGCCCGAACGCTGCGAATCGACGAGGGTCGGCATCACCGGTGTTCCGGGAGCCGGCAAGAGCACGCTGATCGAGGCCTTGGGCACCGGCCTGACGGCCCGCGGGCACAAGGTCGCCGTCACGGCGGTGGACCCATCGAGCAGCCTGACCGGCGGCAGCATCCTGGGCGACAAGACCCGCATGGAGAAGCTGGCCGCCGATCCGAACGCCTTCATCCGCCCCTCGCCGACCGGCGGCACCCTGGGCGGTGTGGCGCGCAAGACGCGTGAAACCATCATGCTGTTCGAGGCCGCGGGATATGATGTGATCCTTGTCGAAACCGTGGGAGTCGGCCAAAGCGAGATCCAGGTCCGCTCCATGGTCGATTTCTTCCTGCTGGTTCTGCTGGCCGGGGCCGGTGACGAACTGCAGGGGATCAAGAAAGGCGTTGTCGAGATCGCCGACACGGTCCTGGTGAACAAGGCCGACGGGGCCAACCTTGCCGCCGCCCGGCGCGCCCAGTCCGAATTCGAGCGGGTGCTCCACTATCTGCGCCCGGCCACCGAGGGGTGGACCACGTGCGCCTTCCTCAGCTCTGCCGCCACTGGTAAAGGGGTCATGGATCTATGGACCGTGGTGGAAAAATTCGTGGAGCAGACACGGGGGTCGGGGGTTTTTGACCGGCGCCGCACCGAGCAGGAAACGGCCTGGGTCGGATCCCTGGTGCGCGAAGGGTTGGAAGACCTGTTCCGGTCCCATCCGGGAGTCGCCGAACAGATGGCCGCCCTCGAACAGCAGGTGGCCCGGGGGGAACTGCCGGCCACCACCGCGGCGCGCCGGCTGCTGGACCTGTTCCGGGACGGCGGATCAACCCTCGGGACTGGTCTGTGACCAACCTTCGTACTAGATTCTGTGGACCATTTCTTGACCCATTGATCCGGCCTCGGGCCGGCCACGAACCAATCCGGGAATGAAACCATGAGCGATGCCAACGTTGCCCAACTTCCGAAGGTCACCCTTTTCGACACCCTGACGGGTCGCAAGCAGGAACTCGAAACCATCGAGCCCGGCCGCTGCGGCGTCTATTGCTGCGGGCCGACGGTCTACGGACTGAGCCACCTGGGCAACGCCCGGGCCTCGCTGGTGCCCGATGTGATGACTCGTTTCCTGCGCCACCAGGGTTACGACGTGAAGTACGTGCGCAACATCACCGACATCGACGACAAGATCATCAAGCGCAGCGGCGAGGAAGGCATTCCCGCGCAGGAGGTGGCGGACAAGTACGCCGCCGAATACAAGCGGGACATGGCCGACCTGAACATTCTCGACCCCGATGTCGAGCCCCGGGTCAGCGATCACGTCCCGGAAATCATTGAACTGGTGGAAAGTCTGGTGGCCAAGGAGCTGGCCTACGACGTGGACGGGGACGTCTACTACCGGGTCAGGAACTTCAAGGGGTACGGCAAGCTGAGCAAGCGCAACATCGAGGAGATGATCGAAAGCGCCGGCAGCCGCATCGACGTGGACGAACGCAAGGAGTCGCCCCTGGACTTCGCCCTGTGGAAAGCGGCCAAGCCCGGGGAACCCGCCTGGGACAGCCCCTGGGGACCCGGCCGGCCCGGCTGGCACATCGAGTGCTCGGCCATGAGTTCGACCCACCTGGGGGACAGCTTCGACATCCACGGCGGCGGGCGTGACCTGATCTTTCCGCACCACGAAAACGAGATTGCCCAGAGCCAGGGCGCCCACGGCGAGGACACGTATGCCCGCTACTGGTCGCACAACGGGTTCATCGATTTCGACGGGGAGAAGATGTCCAAGAGTCTGGGCAATTTCTTCACCACCCGGGAGATCACGGCGCTGTACGACCCGGAATCGGTGCGCTATTTCCTGCTGACGGTCCATTACCGCAGCGGCCTGAACTTCGAGGTCGAAGTGTCCTGCCCGTCCTGCGAAGCGAGCATGGACAAGGGCGGCCAGGAAAGCGGGCTCTGCACCGCCTGCGGAACCGAATCTCCGGTGGAGGACCTGCGCGGCAGGGTGAGATTCCCGGGTTTGGAGGAGTCCGACGACCGTCTGGCCTACATCTACAAAACGTTGGCCCAGGGGCGCCGTTTTCTGGCCTCGGCCAAGAAGCCCGGAGGCGAGGAACCCGTTACTGAAGGGGTGGCGGGCATGCTGGACGCCTTCGTCGGTCACATGCGCAACGACTTCAACACCAGTGGGGCGCTCGGTGTGCTGAGCAAGCCCCTGGGAGAAGTCAACGGCCTGCTTGATTCAGGCAAAGGGGTCAGCAAGGCAGTCCGTTACCTGACCATCGAGAAGTTCATCGCGGATATGGAGCAGGTGGCCGAAATCCTCGGCTGCTTCGGGCAGGATCCTGACACCTGGCTGCAGGCCAGGCGGGACGGCAAGGCCGCCCGGATGGGTCTGGATGTCGCCCGGGTGGAAGAACTCCTGGTGCAACGAACCACGGCTCGCGCCGCCAAGGACTGGGAAGCCGCGGACCGCATCCGCGAGGAACTCACGGACCTTGGAGTGGGGGTTCAGGACGGTCCGGATGGCTCGGTCTGGTCGTTTCTCTGATTCTGCCCGGCAATGAGGAAGAGGCGGCACCGGGGCGCGAAGTTTCGGTGCCGCCTTTGTTTTGGACACACGTATGTCTCACAACACATGCTTTTTCTCCTTTTGATCAACCGATTGCGGAGGGTGGTAAGGTAATGGTATACTAATAATGTCGCCTATCGTCCAACTATACGGGGAGGAACCAATGAAAACACTATTAACGATTCTTCTTCTGACCATCCCTCTGGCCGCACTCGCCCAGCCGGATCCTTCACCCGACGTGATGGGGGTCTACTTCGACATCGGCGGGAACCAAACTGAAATTCATGTGCCCGCCAGCGTGCCCTTCAATGCCTATGTCGTGCTGCGTAACCCGACCCAGGCGGAGATCACCGGGTACGAGTTCGGGTACGACCATTGGGTGCCGCCGGGGAATGAGGGCATGGTCTTCCTCCTGGCCGCTGACCTACTTTGCGACCCCATCACCATTGATCCGCCCACCAGTCCCCTGGTGGGGTCCTATGGGTGTGAACCTTCGCAACCCGTTCCGGCGACGCCGGCGGTGGTCCTGCTGACCTGGCAGTACATGCTTTTGGGGGTGATGCCCATGCATTTCAACCTGACGCCGGCGGATACGCCCACGGTGCCCGGTGACCTGCCGGGCTACTGGGGACCGTCGGGGATCACGCCGACGGAATACGCGGAGACGTGCTTCGGGACCGGAGCCCGGGTAAACGAGTTCTGTCCGGTTGCCGTCGAGCCGCAAAGCTGGGGCAGTCTGAAGGGGTTGTTCCGGTGATATGGAACGGCTAGTCAAGCCTTTTGAGGGGGCCCGGGGATTCCGGGCCCCTTCTTCTCTCGTCACGCTGAACAAGCGGCCTATTTGATCAACGCCGCCTTCCTCGTCACCACCTTGGCGGTGGTCTCCAGACGGATCAGGTACACGCCCGTGGACAGGGGCCGATCGCGATCGTCCAGTCCGTCCCAGACGAAGTCATGGGGGCCGGCCCGCAGGTTCCCGGCGATCAAGGTGCGCACGCGTTTCCCGTCCAGGCCGTAGACCTCCAGCTTGACCGGGCCGGACTCGGCCAGGTCGAAGGACAACCGGGTCTCCGGATTGAAGGGGTTGGGGACCGGGTCGTGCAGGGCCGTGGCCACGGCGGGCACATCGGTCCGGGTCTGGGCCAGGTCGATCCAGGCGCCGCCGGTGTCGAGAGTCTGGGCCACGTAGGTCACGCTGCGCCCGGGGGCGTCCAGCCAGCCGGTGTCCTCCGCGACGTAGATCCCGTATCCGTCCGTGTGCCACGGAACGATCCACTCGTCCAGGCCGCTGCGGGCGACGAAGCGGAGTTCCGTCAACTCGCGCGACAAGCGGAGGGCCAGGCGGCAGACCGATCCCTGCCATTCCATGGTGAATGATGATACGAGGTTGGGGACCGTGGAGGAACACTCCGGTGCGAGCCGGTACAGGGTGCCGCCTTCTCCCGGATAACCCCAGACGCCGCCGTAGAGGGCGTACACGCTGGCGCCCATCACCGCGTGTCCCGCGAACAAATGGGTGTCGGCGTAGTGGCGGCCCAGCACCACCGCGCTGCCGTCCAGGCCGCAGGCGATGGCCACGGTGCCGGCGGTACCCGACGCCGCGTAGGCGATGTTGCCCTGCAGGTCCACGTCCTTCAGGTCCGGTTCCGCCACGAAATCGCCCATGATCGGCGCCGTAGGGTTGCGGACGTCGACCAGTTGGAAACCGTCGATCCCGATCAGCGCGAGCCAGCCGTCGGCCAGGGAACCATGTGTGAAATTTCCTGCCAGCGGCGTCGTGGTATGCACGACGGGGGACAACGGGAATTGGGCGTCCATGGTAACCAGGGAGCCGTCGCAGACGACGGCGACCAGCGAACCCTCAGAGACCACGTCTCGTACCGACTGGCCTGCAAGGTGGGTGCCCGCGACGGCGGGCGCGGCCGGATCGGCCACGTCCCACACCGTCAGGCCGCTGCCGGTCTCGTACAGGGCGTTGGATCCCACCGGTGTGGCGGAAGCAACGGGAATCGGACCAGCGAAAGGCACAGCGTCGCCGGTGGTCCAGTCGAAGATCCCCTCGCCGTACAAGAAATCCCCGACCACCGCAGTAATCAAGGATGTCCAGGGGCCACCCATGGAGCGCAGGTAAACGGGTGACAAGGGGTCGGAGCAGTCATAGGCCGCGATACGGAAGTCATCATATCCGCCGGGGCCGGGATAACCCATGTTGCTCATCCCGACGAACATGTGGTTGCCGCTGACCAGGGGGGCTGAGACGGTTTGGCCGCCGAGAGGGTGTTGCCCCAGCTCGGGCGTGACCGCAGGCCCGGACACGTCTAGCACCCTCAGGGAAGACAGGCCCACGAACACGCGCCCGCCGGCCAATTCCTGCGGTCCGTTCAGTGGTCCCAGGGCGGGATGCTGCGGGGTCAGCAGGGGATTGTTGGGATCGACCAGGTCGACCAGTTGGATCTTCGCGGACAGGCCGACGGCCGCCAGCGTGCCTTCCATGGCCAGTCCCGTCGCGGGTTCGTCGCTCACAACGACCTGGCCCAGCGGGGCCGGCGCCGCCGGGTCGGACACGTCCACAGCGAACAACCGGGCGTCTATGAAAAACTCGTACGTGCCGTCGGAGCCGATTTGGTGGACCAGCAGGTAGAGCAGATCGCCCTCCAATACGGCGCCGGCGGGCTTGGCGGCGTTCGGCAGGCCGAGGGTCGGCACGACGTGGCCACCGATCACCGGTGCTGAAGGATCGCTCAGGTCATAGCCCCGCAGCGAACCAAGGCTGCCGGAGGTGCGCACCCAGCAGGCGTCGGGTCGGGCGACGAGTCGAGGCATCGAACCACCCAGACCCTGGGGGTGCGAACCGATCAGCACCGGGGCCGTGGGCACCGAGATGTCGTTCAGGGCCAGGCCCTGGTAGGAAAACGAGCACAGGAGGTCGCCGGCGAAGTCCGCGGCCTCGCAGGGGTCGGTCAGTGTGCCGGCAACGTACGGGGCGGCCGGATCGGCGGCCTCGATGATCTGGGCTCCGTAGAAGCCGAAGGCGGCGATCACGGTGGTTCCGGAAGCCGCCAGATCCCGGAGTTGGTCACCCGGCAACGCCAGTTCGCCAAGCCACGAAGGCACCGCGCCGCTCAGGTCGGCGATCAGCAGGCGGTCGTCCGTGCCGACGTAGAGGCGGTCGCCGGAGCGGGCCAGGGCCCGCACCGTCCCGCCGGTTTCCAGGTCGGCCAGCGGCGTCGGCAGGTTGGACCAGTTGATGCAGTCGGAGGCCTGTGCCGTCGGCAAGCCCAAGGCGACGATCAACATCAGGCAGGAGGGGATCAATTTGCGGAAGGAGTGCGAACGAAGCATGAGGATGTCCTTTCCACTAGCTTTTCGGAAACGCATTCGAGCCCAAAGGCATGCCATCGGTGCGGGCGAAACTCCTTTGGCGGCACGAGATAGAATGTGCCGCGGCCAGGGGCACCAATCGGGCTCCTGATCAGATCAGGATCGTATCATGTCGAAAATTCGTTGTCAATATAGTGATAAACTGTGTCGAACAACGACTTGAGGGTAGCGCACTGGCTGCGGGCCCTGTGGGACAGTCCGACCGGATCGAACGGACCGGGCGGCTCGGATCTGTTCCTTTTCCTTTCTTTGATTCCGGCGAAACCCCTGCTTTTTCAGCCCTCCTGTCCGGAAGCCTCCCGCTGGAACAAAAACACGCTCTTGACCAGCTGCGGTTGCCCGTCGATTTCCAGCAGCGGATACGCCAGGAAGTTGATGGGCCCGGAAACGGGGCCGGGGTCGACGACCAGGTCGCGTCCATGGCTGAACTCGAAGCGGTTGGCCGGGTGGTGGCCGAAGTAATACATGCTCAGCGCGCTGAACTTGTCGGCTTCGCTGATGTCGACCGGCCACCACTTTCCTTCGGCATAGAATTCCGCCCAGCAATGGTAGCCGGCGGTTCCGCCGTCGTTCCGTTCGGAGGGAATCGAGGCGCCGATGGCGAACCGCGCCGGGATGCCCACCGAACGCGCCAGTCCGATGAAATAGGCGTGATAGTCGGTGCAGTTGCCGTAGAGGGTGCTGCAGGCAAACACGGCGTCGCCCTGGCCCCAGCCCTCGCCGAACTTCTTGTACTGCATCTGTTCCATCACGTGATCGTACAGGGCCCGCGCCCGCATCAGGTCGCCCTGCCGGCCCTCGATCGCCTTTTCGGCGGCCGCCTGGATGGTGGCGTCCGACGGAACCATCCGCTCCGGCTGCAAGTGCTTCCTGGCCTCGTTCGGGTCACCTTCGTATGCGCTTTTCTCCCGCCGCTCGACGCCATAGACGATCTCGACGGACTTACCGCTGTCCTCGGGCGTCAATTCCAGGAAGAGCACCCGGTTTCCGTGGGCGCTGTCGGTGAGGGTTTCCTGGACACCCGGGA
Organism: Candidatus Krumholzibacteriota bacterium; assembly: GCA_039714075.1. Taxonomy (GTDB): domain Bacteria; phylum Krumholzibacteriota; class Krumholzibacteriia; order LZORAL124-64-63; family LZORAL124-64-63; genus JAGLCY01. The sequence continues at coordinate 52,723 of JBDLKA010000012.1, forward strand.
CGCGCACGGATTTCACGGTCACGGTCTGGAAGTCGTCGGTTCCGGCCAGCGGAATCCAGCAGCGCGCGTCGCTTGTGATTTCCGGCAGAGTGGCGGTGTAGCGGAACTCGAAGGTGTCCGTGCCTTCCAGCACGCCGAGCAACTCTTTCGAGGCCTCATCAACTTTCGCGCGCACCCAGTTGTCGTCCTCGTTCTGTTCCCAGAGGTAAAACGGCCTGCCATTGAGCTTGTGGACCGTCGTTTTCGTCACGGTCATCGCGCCGGGATCCCCTTCCAGAAAGAAGTCGATGTCGTAGAACTCGCCATCGGCGCTGGCCATGTCCACACAGGCGAAGTGGCTTTGCGGCCCCAGCGTGGCCAGGTACTCGATGTGGACACGCACCAGGTTGAGCCGCAGTTCCCGGCCTTCGAAAACCACCGGGAAATACCCGTCGCCCTGGGCAACCTGCTCCGCGATGTGCTTCTCGATGCCGGCCTTGATGTCCCCGGTCACGATGGGAGAGTCACCGGCGGTGGCCGCTTCGCCCGCCTTGGTCTCGTCCTGCCCGGCGAACGCGGGCGGGGCCGAGATCAGGCAAAGTGAGACAATGGCCGCCGTGGCCGCCGGGAGCGCGCCGATACGGGAAAGGGGGTGTCGCATGTCCAGGTCCTCCAAAAGGAATTTCGGTCAATCGATGATGCAAGGTGGCAACCCTGGGGCTGCCGCTCCGGGTAACGGCCCGTGGGCCACAGCGTGCTCTCAATGAATCGATGGCGAATTTGCGGCCGGTTATCTGAAAACGCACAGGTTCTCCGCCTCGGACCCTAACGATAGTATTGTCCGGAAAAACCGCCAGAGTCCCCTGACCTTCCTCCATTTACAGGGCCCCCCGGGGGAGCTTTTTGCAGCCACAGGCTCGAAAAAATCAATCAAGACAAATTTTGTGTCGGTTTCAGGTTCGTTATGTCGCGTCTCCTGTTGAGTCCCGGTTTTTCCAACTGGTCTTTTTGAACACTGAATAAGGAGGTGTCCCTTGTTTTCCAATCGTGTTAAGCGGTTCCAACGCTTTCTGATCCCCCTGGGTTTCCTTGTTGTCTTCATGGGTGCCGCTCCGGTTGCGGAGATTCGCCTCGAACGCAAGGTCGTCGGTCCCGGCGGGGTAGAGACCGAGGACATCGGCGTGCGTCTGAGCCCTGAAAAGCTCGAGTTCTACAAATGGTTGAATCTGGGTGAGCCCGGTGCTTTAGTGGTTAATGCCGGGATCTACTCCACCGGAGGCCAGTGGGAGCTCGATGGGATCCATGGGACCGCCGGTGGCTTCGACATCGGGGGAACCCTTTCGGCGCAAGCAGCAACCATCAGCGGTAACCTGACCCTGAGCGGCCACCTTCAACCCTCCACAACCTCCCTGTGGAATCTCGGCAGCAGCAGCAAGCGATGGGTCACCGTCTACGCCATGGCCGTCGACACCCCTTCGGACCGCCGTCTCAAGAGGGACATCGAGGATCTCGACTACGGCCTGGAGGAACTCATGAAGATGAGGCCGGTCAGCTATCAGTGGAAGGAGCATCCGGAAAAAGGGAGGCAGTTGGGCCTGATAGCGCAGGATCTGCAGCA
>JBDLKA010000013.1:0-52876 GCA_039714075.1 Candidatus Krumholzibacteriota bacterium
AAATATTGCGATGGAGTTCGCCGTTGCGGTAAATGGCGACCTTGGTACGACCGGCGGCAATACCTAGATCAGCAGCCTTGGCCTCACCGGGACCATTGACGATGCAGCCCATGACCGAGATGACGCGGTTGGCCGGAAGATCACGGGCCAATTCTTCGACGCGGGTGGCCAGGGCGACGACGTCTACTTCTACGCGGCCGCAGGTTGGACAGGCCACAACCCGCGCAAACCCCTCGCGCAGCCCCAGGGACTGAAGCATGTGGAAGGCGACGGTCACTTCGTGCACCGGATCGTCGGCCAGGCTGATGCGCACCGTGTCGCCGATGCCCTCGCTCAAAAGAACCGACATGGCGGAAATGGAAATGGCCGTACCCGCCAGCAGGGTGCCCGCCTCGGTCACGCCCAGGTGCTGGGGCACGTCGCTGATCTCGGCGAAGCGGCGGCATGCCGCGACCACCTCGCCGGGGTCGCTGCTTTTCAGGCTGACGGCCACGTCGTGAAAACCGACGGCGGACAGGGTTTCGATTTCGTCGACCGCGCTCTGGACCAGGGCGCCGGCGGGATCATCCTTCGCCATCTCTTCATAGCGGCGATGCAGGCTGCCCTTGTTAACGCCGATGCGGATGGGCACGTTCTTGTCGGCGGCCGCGGCGGCCACTTCGCGGACGTATTCCTTGCGCCCGATGTTGCCCGGGTTGATGCGCAGCTTGGCGATCCCGGCGTCCAGAGCGGCCAAAGCCAGCTTGTGGTCGTAGTGGATGTCAGCGACCAAGGGAACGCCCACGTTGCCCATGATCCAGGGCAGGGCGTCGGCGGCGGCCTGGTCGTTCACGGTCACGCGCACGAACTCGGCCCCGGCGGTGGCCAGTTCCTTGACCTGCTGGATGGTGGCCTCGGAGTCCCCGGTTTTGGTGGTGGTCATGCTCTGCACGCGCACCGGTGCGTCGCCGCCCACGGTGACGCCGCCCACGGATATCTGACGCGTAACCCGGCGGGGAGCGCAGGTCGGCCTGTTACTGCTTTTCAGGTTGTCGCTCATCTAATCATCCTCGAGGGAAGGGCCGGCGACGCGAATGTCTCCTTTGCGCACCGTCACTCCTGTCTGATCCAGGTACTCCAGCATGGGGATGCCCAGCTTGCGCGTCAGGCCGCTCACTTCCCGGAAAGTCGCGAATGCCATTTCCGCTTCACCCGCGAAATATTCCCGCAGTTTCTGCAGCAGTTCGCGCCAGGCGGCGGCGGCCACAATGTAGTCGTTGTTGATCGGCACGGCATGCCCGTGGTCGACCAGGTGGCGCAGGACCTCGACCGTCTTAAAATCCTTCAGGGCCGGGTCCGTGGCCGCAGTTTTGAACGCCGGTGAATCATCGGCCCAGTTGTCCAGCCCCGGCCAGTTCAGGCCGAAGGTTCCCAACTCAGCCACAGCCTTCGCCAAAGCCCCCGACATGCCCGCGCTCAGCTCCGGACCCTGCTCCGAGGGACCGATGCGATCCCCCACCACGGCCCAGGGCGCATCGTCCTGCAGGGCGGTCACGATCTGGTTCCACTCGTTGGCGCCCGCCTTGAACTTGCATTTGCGGCGTGCCTCTTCCTTGGGGATGCCGGTCCGCAGGGGAAATTTTCCCGCGTAATCGTCCACCAGGCCGGTAATCTTCCCGGTCAGATCCCCCACCAGTTCCTGATGATAGAGCCGCTTGCCGATCTGGACGGCCTGCGGGTCGTCCTGCTGGCCCAGCGCCTCGCCCAGGGACAGGCCTGAGTAACCGGCCTCTTTGAGATTCTGCCGAAAGAGTTCCGCCGGATCGCCGGATTCCAGAACGTCGAGCATGGCCAGCGCCTTGTCCTCGAACCGCTTGTGTCGTCCCGGCTGGGGATCGAGCACCACCCCGCCCGCGATGCTGGTGACCGGGGAGTAGAAGCGCAGGACCAGGCGGTCGTCCCGCATGGCCACCAGTTCGTCCTCGAGATGCAGCTGGGCCAGCCCCGTGCGCGAACCGCCGTCGCCGCCCAGTTCCTTTTCGTCCAGCAGCACGATGCGGCCGAGCACTTCCCGCCCGGCGTGATGGATGTGCAGCCGTTGCCTATTCTTGATGATGCCCTGGTAGTGGGCCATCATGTTCACGCGGATGTCCAACCGGCGCGTGGTCCGCGCCGCCCCCGCCGCGGCGATCTGGAAGCCGCGCTCGATCTCGTCCTTCTTGATGCCGTGCAGGGCCAGGGCCAGACGCTGGCCCGAGGCCCCCCGGGGGGCCTTCTGTCCGTGCACCTGGACCTCACGGATACGCACCGGCTTGTGACCCGGCAGCACCTCCAGCCTGTCCCCGACTTTGACCGCTCCGCCCCAACAGGTCCCCGTCACCACGACGCCGGCGCCGGGCAGGGTGAAAATGCGGTCGACCGGGAGGCGGAAATCTCCTTCCTCCGCCCGGGCCGGCAAAGCCAGGGCTTCGGCCTTGAGGGCGGCCTTCAGTTCGTCCAGCCCCGTCCCCTGGTGGGCCGACACCGGAACAATGGGCTTGCCTTCCAGGAACGTGCCTTCGACCAGTTCCATGGCCTCTTCACTGGCGATGGCGACAAAATCCTCGTCCGCCATGTCGGTCTTGGTGATCACCACCACGCCGCTTTTCACGCCCAGGGAGTCTAGGATTTCCAGATGTTCGATGGTCTGCGGCATGACGCTCTCGTCGGCCGCGATCACCAGAAAAGCCAGGTCCACTCCGCCCGCCCCGGAAACCATCTGCTTGACGAACTTCTCGTGGCCGGGCATGTCCACCACGCCCAGCAGCACGCCGTCGCCCAAATCGAATTCCGCGAAACCCAGCTCGATGCTGATGCCCCGCTCCTGCTCTTCCTTCAGGCGGTCGGTGTGGGTGCCGGTCAGGGCGGTGATCAGCGCCGTCTTGCCGTGGTCGACGTGGCCGGCGGCGCCCAGGATGTAGTGGCGGTCGGTCATGGGATCCTGTCATCGGGGTTGGGGTGATCCGGGTATCAGGTCAGGAAGATAACACAGGGGAGCGGGAGCGGAAAGACGGTCCCGGCACGGGAATTGATGACTCCGACGGAATATTTGGTTAGTGTTCCTTGGCCCGGGCAAACCGGCCGGCGCATAATTGGATCTTCTCCGGAGCAGTTCATGGCCCTCACCCCGCTGGAAATCCTGCAAACCGTCTACGGCTTCGATTCCTTCCGCGGACGCCAGGCCGAAGTCATCGACCACGTCACCGCCGGGGGCGACGCGCTCCTGCTCGCTCCCACCGGCGGCGGCAAGTCCCTGTGCTATCAAATCCCGGCTCTGCTGCTTGAAGGCCCCGGCATCGTCATTTCGCCGCTTATCGCCCTGATGCAGGACCAGGTGGCGGCTCTGCGGCAGCTTGGGGTGCGCGCGGCCTTCCTCAATTCGACTCTTGGTCCCCAGGAGCAGCGGGAAATAGAGGGGCAACTTACCAACGGGGACCTCGACCTGCTGTACCTCGCCCCCGAGCGTCTGGTGCGCGAAGACACTCTTGATTTGCTGACCGCGGCGCGGCCTTCGGTCATCGCCATCGACGAGGCCCACTGTGTCAGCCAGTGGGGACACGATTTCCGGCCCGAGTACCTGCAGCTTGACGTCCTGGCCGACCGGTTCGCGGGCGTGCCGCGCCTGGCCTGCACCGCCACTGCGGATGCGCGGACGCGCAAGGAAATCGTGGCCAACTTGAAGCTGACCGACGGCCACATCTTCGCCACGGGCTTCGACCGGCCCAATATCCGCTACCTGGTGACCGAGCGGACCGGAGGCACGAGCCAGGTCCTGCGTTTCATCCGCAACGAATACCCGGGGCAGGCGGGCATCGTCTACTGCCTGTCGCGCAAAAAGACCGAGAAGGTGGCCGCCCAGTTGGCGGCGGCGGATCTGATGGCCCTGCCCTACCACGCGGGTCTGCCGGCCCGGGTCCGCGCCGACAACCAGAAACGTTTCCTCAACGAGGACGGCGTGGTGATGGTCGCCACCATCGCCTTCGGCATGGGCATCGACAAACCCGATGTGCGGTTTGTCATCCACCACGACATGCCCTCCGGCCTGGAGGCCTACTACCAGGAAACGGGCCGCGCCGGTCGTGACGGTCTGCCGGCCACGGCGCTGCTGACCTACGGACTGCAGGACATCGTGCTGCGCCGCCGCATGCTGGAAACATCCGAGGCGGACGACCTCCACAAACGCGTCGAGCGCCAGCGCCTGGAGGCCATGCTCGCCTGGAGCGAACTGGTCACCTGCCGCCGCCAGGCCCTGCTGCGCCATTTCGGGGACGATCTGGCCGAACCCTGCGGCAACTGCGACATCTGTCTATTCCCTCCCGAAACCTTCGACGCCACCGTCCCGGCCCAGAAACTTCTTTCCTGCGTGGCCCGCACCGGCCAGCGCTTCGGCGCGAACTACGTGATCGACGTGCTGCTGGGCAGCGACCACGAGCGCATTTTCCGCTTCGGGCACGACAGCCTGAGCACCTACGGCATCGGCACGGAACTGGACAAGAACGGCTGGCGCGCCGTGCTGCGGCAATTGATGGCGCGCGGCATTCTCACCACCGACGCCGAGGGGATCGGATCGCTCAAGCTGACCCCGAAGTCGCGCAAGGTTCTCAACGGCGAGATAACCCTGGAATTGCGGAAGAATCCCATACGCGCCACCGGGGGCCGCCGCAAAGCGTCCAAAAAATCGGTCCCGGCGGCGCTGCTGGCCGAGGACGGAGCCCTGGCCGATCCCGAAGCGGCCGCGCGCTTCGAAAGGTTGCGGGAACTGAGGCTGAAGCTGGCCAAAGAGGCCGAGGTGCCCCCCTATGTGGTCTTCCACGACAAGACCCTGGCGGCCATGGCGGCCCTGCGGCCCCGGGACGAGTCCGAGCTGATGGCCATCAGCGGCGTCGGTGAAGCGAAGCTGGAGCGCTGGGGAGCGGCGTTTTTAGCGGCCCTGGCCGAAGAGGAAGGTACCCTGGAGGCGTAGGGTCAGCCGGGGACGCCGTCGAAGAATTCGACCATTCCGGTTTCCAGGCAGTACTCGGCGCCCACCACGAGCAGTTCATTTCCCCGGGTCAACTGTTCGAGCATTTCCGATCCGTGCCGCAGCCCGTCCGCCGCCACCCGGACGTTGGCCCGGACCGCTTCCTTGATCAGGGCGTCAGGATCGCCATTCGGTCCGGTAGCCAGCAAAGGCTCGACCGCCGGCCGGATGCGCGAGACGATGGAGTGCAGCAGCAGCGATTGTTTCTTCTGCGGCTTCCTGATTTCCCCGATGGTTGCTTCCACCGCACCGCAGAAGGTGTGGCCCAGGACCACCACCAGCCGCGTTCCCATTTTTTCCACGGCGAACTCGACGCTGGCGATCTGGGAATTCGCGACGATATTCCCGGCAACGCGGATGACAAACAAATCACCCAGCCCCTGGTCGAAAACCATTTCCACCGGCGCCCGCGAGTCGGAGCAACCCAGAATTACCGCAAAGGGATTCTGGCCGTCCAAAAGTTTGCTGCGGATCGCTCCCGTCGCGCCGGCATGGTTGCTGTGAACCCCTGCGACATAACGCAGGTTTCCCTCTTTCAGGCGCTCCAGACCTTCAGCTGCCGAGATCATTGGTTTCATTCCTTTTCCCGTCGGATATTCGCCCCCAGGGCCGCCAGGCGCACCTCGATCCGCTCGTAACCACGGTCGATGTGGTAGACCCGGTTCACGGTGGTCGTGCCCTGGGCCGCGCAGCCGGCGATCACCAGGGCCGCCGAGGCCCGCAGGTCCGTCGCCATCACGGGCGCCCCCTGCAACCGGTCCACGCCGAAAACAGCGGCCCGCGCCCCGGCCAGGCGAATATCCGCGCCCAGACGCTGCAACTCGGCCACGTGGGTGAAACGATCGGTGTAGATGGTCTCGGTGATGAAGCTGGTGCCCTCGGCCAGGCAGCAGGCCGCCATGACCTGGGCCTGCATGTCGGTCGGGAAACCCGGATAGGGACGGGTGACCACTTCCACGGGGCGCGGCCGGGCGCTCGCTTCAATGGTCAGCAGATCACCGTCGGGGATGATTTCGCAACCCATGTCCTGCAGCACCGAAGTCACCGGGCTCAGATGTTCGGGATCGATCCCCGCCAGCGTGACCCGGCCCGTGGCCAGGGCCACCCCCGCCATGAAGGTGCCGGCTTCGATGCGGTCGGCCATCACCCGGTGGGCCAAGGGAGCAATCTCCGCGACCCCGGTCACGGTCAGGGTGCCGGTGCCCACGCCTTCAATCCGGGCGCCGGCGGCAACCAGCGCTTCCACCAGCTGGGTCACCTCGGGTTCGACGGCGCAGTTCTCCAGGACCGACTCGCCCTCGGCGAGAACCGCGGCCATCAGCACGTTGCAGGTGCCGCCCACGGACGAGGGTTCGAAACGGAAGCGCCCCCCCTTCAGTTTTCCCGGGCAGCGGCCGCTGATATAACCTTCATCAAGCGTGAACTCGGCGCCCAGAGCCGTCATGCCTTCGATGTGCAGATTCACCGGTCGCGGTCCCCAGGCGCAGCCCCCGGGCATGGAGACCCGCGCCTCGCCCAGGGAACCCAGCAACGGGCCCAGCACGTAGATGCTCGCCCGCATCTTGCGCACCAGATCGTACGGGGCTTCCGGACTGTCCACGTCCGTGGTGTCGATGGTCAGCCGATGATCCTCGAAACGGCACCGCGCCCCCAGGCCTTCCAGGATGGTGGCGAAAAAACGCACGTCCTGCAGGTCGGGCACGTTGTCGATCACCGATTCGCCCCGGGCCAGCAGGGCCGCGGCCATCAGGGGCAGCACGGCGTTCTTGGCGCCGCCGATCTTCAGTTCGCCCTCCAGGGGCGTGGGGCCTTCGATAAAGAATTTATCCACGGTCTTCCTCCGCTGCTGCGAATCTTGCGGTCACGACCCGGTCCCGGTCGGCGTAATCCCTGATCACCCTGATGTCCTCCAGGCCGGAAGCGGTAAGGATATCTTCCACATCCTGACCCTGATCGTCACCGATTTCCACTGCTACATGGCCACCCGGCCGCAGCCAGCCGCCCACCGCCGAGGCCAGCGCCCGGTAGAACACCAGACCGTCTTCACCACCGTCCAGCGCTTCGGCGGGGTCATGCTCCGAAACTTCCGTGGCCAGACCGGGGATATCCGCCGCCCTGACATAGGGCGGATTGCTGACAACCAGGTCCACCTGCCCCTTCAAGTGGGCCGGCAAAGGATCGAACCGGTTGCCCGGCAAAACCTGGACCCGGGCCTCGGCGCCCAGGGTGTGGGCGTTGTGTTTGGCCAGTTGGATCGCCGCGGGATTGATGTCCGTGGCATACACCGACAGGCGGGGAACCTCCAGGGCCAGGGAAATCCCGATAATGCCGGTGCCACACCCGATTTCCACCGCCACCGGGGCCAGCAGCCGCCGGTCCGGAGGAGCCAGCAGGGCCACCGCCTCTTCCACCAGCCGTTCGGTCTCGGGCCGGGGAATGAACACGCCTTGCACCACCTTGAACACGCGAGAATAGAACTCGGTCTCCCCCAGGATCTGCTGCAGGGGTTCACCCTGCGCGCGCCGGCGGACCAGATTCCGGAATTGATCGAGTTCGGCGCCCAGGACCGGGCGGTCATGCTGGAAGAAGAGTTCGATGCGCGACAGCCCCAGCACGTCGGCCAGCAGCCGTTCGGTGTTCAGCTTGGCCGAGGCCACACCTTTGCCTTCCAGGTACTCGCTGGTGACCCGGATCAGTTCCCGAATGGTCTTGTGGGGGCCGGTTTTTTTCATGGACGTTCCGGGATCGGGGTCGTCATACGCTGCGGGTGGCGGCCAGGGCCTCCTCCCGGCGGTAGGCCAGGATGGCGTTCACCACCTCGTCGAGATCGCCCGCCATGATGGCATCAAGACTGTGCACGGTCAACCCGATGCGGTGATCGGTGACCCGGCTCTGGGGATAGTTGTAGGTGCGGATCTTGGCGCTGCGGTCCCCGGTGCCCACCTGGCTCTTGCGTTCGGCGGCGATCTTCGCCTCCTGCTCCATGATGGCCTGTTCCAGCAGCCGCGAACGCAGCACGCCCATGGCCTTGGCCTTGTTCTTGTGCTGGGATTTCTCGTCCTGGCACTGCACGACCACGCCGGTGGGTACGTGGGTGATGCGCACGGCACTGTCGGTGGTGTTGACCGACTGCCCGCCCGGACCCTGGGCGCGGTACACGTCGATACGCAGATCCTCGGCCCTGATGTCGATGTCCACTTCCTCGGCCTCGGGCAACACCGCCACGGTCACGGCCGCGGTGTGGATGCGCCCCTGGCTTTCGGTGGCCGGCACGCGCTGGACGCGGTGCACGCCGCTTTCCCAGCGCATCATGCCGAAGGCACCCTCGCCGCGCACGGCGTAGATCACTTCCTTGAAGCCGCCGGACGTCCCTTCGGTGGCGTCGATCAGTTCCGTCTTCCAGCCCTGCTTTTCCGCGTAGCGCTGGTACATGCGGGAAATATCCTCGGCGAACAGCGCGGCCTCGTCGCCGCCGGTGCCGGCGCGTACTTCGAGGATGGCGTCGCGGTCGTCGTTGGGATCGTGGGGCAGCAGGGCGGTTTCCAGGTTGCCTGCCGCCTGTTCCAGGGCGGGCTCGAGCTCGGCGAGCTCGTCCTTGATCATCTCCAGCATGTCGGGATCGGTTTCGGTCTTCAGCAATTCGTTGTTGTCGGCGACCTGCTCCAGCAGCTCCAGCCACTTCTCCCCGATTTCCAGCTGCTTGCGGACCCGGGAATGCTCCCGGGTCAGTTTCCGGTATTCCGTCTGGTCCTTGAGGGCGTCCGGAGCGGACAGTTTTTCACCCAGCTGGGCATACTGGTCGCGCAGGGTCAGGACATTGGCTTTCAAGCCGTGGCTCCTTCTTTTTCCGCCGTGAAGTCGTCGGGCAGATCGTAATACGTCCGTTCCTTGAAGTCATCCCCTTCCGGGGTCAGGACCGCCTTCAGGGCCGCCATGCTCACCGTCAGCTGGTCGTCGTCCGGTTCGCTGGTGGTGATCTTCTGCATCATCAGGCCGGGAAAGATGAACGGTTTGATCAACCACGATTTGGCGAATTTGCCCGACAGCTTGATGGCCTCGTAGGCCAGCCCCCCGATCAGCGGCACGAAGGCCAGCCTTTCCAGGCGGTCGGCGATGGATTCGGGCCGGCCCAGGAAGGAGAACACCACGATGGAGATCAGCATGACGAAAAACAGGAAGCTGGTGCCGCACCGCGGATGAAGGGTGGTGAAGGAGCGCGCGCCGTTCGCGTCGAGGGTGCGGCCGTTCTCGAAGGCGTGGATACTCTTGTGTTCGGCGCCGTGGTACTCGAACACCCGCGCCATGTCCGGCAGCTTGCTCACGAAGAACAGGTAGAGGACGAACATGAGCACCCGGAAGAACCCGTCCACGATGTTCCACACGACGCTGCCCTCGCCCTCGGCGACCACCAGGTCGGTCAGCAGGATGGGAATGTAGAAGAACAGCCCCATGCTCAGGGCGAAGGACAGGACCACCGTGCCCCACATCAGCACCGAGTCCCAGAACGAGGATTTTTTCTGGTCCACCCTGTCCTCGCTGGTCGCCTGGTCGGCCGAGAACATCAAGGCGTCGATGCCCAGGGCCATGCTCTCGATCAGGTGGATGCCGCCGCGCAGCACCGGGATGTTCAAAAACGGCAGCTTCCGCATGACGCTTTTGAAGATCTTCTTGCGGATCACGATCCTTTTGTCGGGCGTGCGCACGGCCATGGCCATGTAGGACGGGCTGCGCATCATCACGCCCTCGATGAGGGCCTGTCCGCCGACGGCCAGGTCCATCTGCCGGGCCTCGGCCGCATCCACTTTGTCCGGGGCTCCGGCCTGCTCAGGGTTTTCCCCGCCGATCAGGTTTTCCGCTGCAGATTCGCTCATGTCGTCACTTTCGATGTTGCCCCCCGGTGCCGGAGGTTTGCCGCCCGTCATGATCGGGCTACAGGATAACTGAAAAAGAGCGCCGGGACATCAGCCCGGCGCTCTTTCTGGATTTTTTCTGGATATTCTGGATGTATTCGGATCTCCATCTTCCAGCCCGGCGGACCGGGTCCTTCCAAAACCGGACAATTTATCCGGACAGCCCTACTTCTTGTTGTAATCCGCCTTTTCGTACCGCTTGCGGAAACGCTCGACGCGTCCGGCGGTATCGACGATCTTCTGCTGCCCCGTAAAGAAGGGATGGCAGTTGGAGCAGATCTCGACGTTGAGCTTGTCCTTGGTCGAACGCGTATTGATCACGTTGCCGCACAGGCAGGTGATCGTACAGTCGACGTATTTCGGATGGATGTTGTTCTTCATTGTTCTAGCTGCCTCTCCGGACATACCAGCCCGGACATCTTGCCATTGATCCTGGCTTGACTGGACTCTGACTGAATGGCGTCAGGTTGAGGCCAAAAAGAAATAAGGAAAGGCGGTTTTAGCAAGAAAATTTTACGTTTCCCGTCCTGTTCCGCCCCCCCGTCAGGCGTTCATTGCGGCCAGGAACTGCTCGTTATCCTTGGTTTTACCCAATTTGTCGATGAGGAATTCCATGGCTTCGATGGGGTTGTAATCGCTCAGGTACTTGCGCAAAACCCATATCTTGGCCAGGTCCTTGCCCTCGATGAGCAGATCCTCCTTGCGCGTCCCCGATTTGAAGATGTCGATGGCGGGATAGACCCTGCGTTCGGCGATCTTGCGGTCCAGAACCAGCTCCATGTTGCCGGTGCCCTTGAACTCCTCGAAGATCACTTCGTCCATGCGGCTGCCGGTCTCGATCAGGGCCGTGGCGATGATGGTCAGCGAGCCGCCGTCCTCGATGTTCCGCGCCGCGCCGAAGAAACGCTTGGGCTTCTGCAGGGCGTTCGAGTCGACACCACCGGACAGGATCTTGCCCGAGTGCGGCACCACCGCGTTGTGGGCGCGCGCCAACCGCGTGATGGAATCCAGCAGGATCACCACGTCCATGCCGTTCTCGACCAGGCGCCGGGATTTGGCCAGCACCATGTTCGCCACCTGCACGTGGCGTTCGGCGGGCTCGTCGAAGGTCGAGCTGACGACCTCGCCGTCCACCGACCGCGCCATGTCCGTCACTTCCTCCGGCCGCTCGTCGATCAGCAGGACGATCAGATGAACTTCGGGATGATTCGTGGTGATGGCGTTGGCGATCTTCTGCAGGATCATCGTCTTGCCCGCACGAGGCGGCGACACGATCAGGCCGCGCTGGCCCTTGCCGATGGGACTGAGCAGGTTGATCAGCCGGGTGGTCATGTTCTTGGCGCTGTGCTCGAGGTTGAGCATCTGCTCCGGATAAAGGGGAGTCAGGTTGTCGAAGAGGGTGACCTTCTTGGCGGTCTCGGGGTCGTTGTAGTTGACCGACTCCACCTTCAACAGGGCGAAATAGCGTTCGTTGTCCTTGGGCGGACGCACCTGTCCGGAAATGGTGTCACCCGTCTTCAGGTCGAACTTCTTGATCTGGGAAGGGGACAGGTAGATGTCGTCGGGACCGGGCAGGTAGTTGAACTTCGCCGAGCGCAGGAAGCCGTATCCCTCGGCCAGGACCTGCAGCACGCCTTCGGCGTAGATCAGACCGTTCTTTTCGGTCTGCCCCTCGAGAATCTTGAAGATGAGTTCGGATTTACGAAGGGTGCTGAGCGCCTCGATATTCATTCCGCGAGCGACTTCCACCAACTCGTGGATGTTCATCTCCTGAAGTTCCTTGATGTCCATTTTGCTCCTCGAACCTGACAGTTGAACAGAGTGATTGTGGCCGAAGCCGGACGTGCCGTGGCAGCCCTAACGGATGGGATGAGTTCCCTTAAAAAAGTGTGGTTTTTCCCCTGGGTATTCCCTAGCCAAGTTTTGCTACTAGCTTGATTGATAAGCGGTGTGGGCTCCCATGCCCTGGATAGGTGCCACCATCATAGCACATATCATGCAAGAAGGCCATTCACCACTTGATTTTTTCAAAAAGCGGGGCCCGCCGTCTACTGCGGGCCTGCCTGAAGTTCCTCGAAAGCCTTGTTGTTGACCTCGGCTGCGGCAAAGTCGCCAATTTCGATCTGGGCCAGACTCAAGAAGAGGAATCCGTCCGCGGTACCCGGGAAATTATTGGTCATGGCCAACCCGATTTCAACCGCCCGGTTGAACAATTCGGTGGATCTGGTCTCCAGTTCGGCCTTGGCCACGGGGTCGGTTTCCTCCTGGCCCTTCGTCTTGACTTCCTTGCCGTAATAATAGTACGTCCGCAAACGCATCAGCATGGTGTTGGGCGTCGGGATCGATTCCAGATCGGCGGCCCGGTCCAGCACCACGATGGCTTCGTCGAAACGCCCGATGTTCGGCGACGAATACCAGGTCCCCGCGGCCACCAGCATGGCCTTGTTGTCGGCGTCGTTGGTGGCGTCGGTGTCGGCCTCGTTCAGGTCCACGACCTGGACGTAGAAATCGGCGGCGCGGGCATAGTCCCCGTCGTCGATGGCCAGGTTGGCGATATCGAGGAGCAGTTCCGTATCCTCGCCGTGCTCGGCCAGCAGCGTATCGAATATCTGCTTGGCCTCTTCGTTCCGGCCCAGGGCGGCCAACACGTTGGCCTTGTTCACCTGCAGTTCGTAGGCCTCGGGGTTCTCGGCCAGTACCTGGTCGATCAGGACCAGCGCCTCGTTCAGGAGTTCGTCGCGGTTTTCCATGTAACGGTCATCCTGGGACATCTGCATCTTCATGCGGGCGATGTTCTTGATGGGCGCCATGGAATCGGGCAGGGCGGCGTAGGCCAGTCTCATGTGACCTTCGGCCTGTTCGAAATAGTCCTCGTCCCAGTCCAGGGAGGCCTGCCGCACCCGGTTGTTGTAGTTGTAGGTCAGGGACTGGTCGACCTTCTCGGTGAACTCTTCGGGATCCAGTTCCTCGCACCGCCGGTAGGCTTCGTAGGCGAGTTCATAATTCTTGAAGGCTTCGTCGTATTCGTCGTTCTCCACCGCCTCTTCGGCCAGGTGGCTGTACGCCTCTCCCAGATAGTAGAAGGCGTCGGGCTCATCGTCGCGATACTGGAATCCCTCGTGGATCACCTGCACGGCCTTGTCGTAGTTTTGCTCATCGATATAGAGGATGGCGCTGGTGGTATGGGCCGACCGGCATCCGGCCAATCCCGACATTCCAACCAGAACAAGCAGACCGGCAAACAGGATGATTCGCACTTTAATCATGATGAGTCCCCCCTCGGGACAATTCTGGGACATACGGAATTCAAGGACATTCGCGCCGCTGCCTCGGCGAGCAACAGCAACCGATGATACCCTGATGGGGGTGGGGAACAGTTGGGTCGCCGCAGGGTCGAACCCCTTCAGCGCCTTTAATAAGTAAGAAATCGGGACCTTGGCTGTCAACCAGGATTATTGGTGACGCGCCCCCCGGCCTCCGGGGCCGCGCCGGGGACCCCCTCCGCCTTTGTCAAAGGGCAGCAATTCCAGGTAGCGGGCCCGTTGGCCGGGTTCCAGGATTTCCATTTCCTGCAACACCGTTTCGGCCACCAAAGAGTCCAGAACCGCCTGCTGGCGCCCCAGTTCGGCAATGGCCTCGCGGATGCCGTCCTGGTCGATCCGCTCACTGGTCACCAGGGTATGCAAAAGGCCCCGTTTTTCGGCGATAAGAACCCTTTTCTGCATCAGCATGCGTCCCGTTTTCATATGGACCTCCCGGAAGACCTCCCGCTGCTCCGGGTCCAGGCCCAGCGCGTCGGCGATCCGCTCCAGGCGGCGGGTGAACATTTTTTTCCGGGCGACGGAATCCTGTTTGGCCCACCGGCCGCGCGGACCCCTGATTTCCCCGACCAACCGGGAATCAGGACACCTGTCAGCCCCCCCGCGGTCCCCCAGCAGGCGAACTCCCAGCCCCAGGTTCAAGCCCAGGGAAATCAACAGCACCAATACCCAGCCCTTTTTCATGATCCATTCACCTCGTCCTGCAGGTCGGCCCCCAGCAGAAAATCATCGATGCCCGGAGCGCCGTCACCACCCAGCCAACTGGAGTCCGAAAGCCAGCTGGATTCCGACAACCAACCGGATTCATCATAGTCGGAGGATGCCGAGCCCACGTTATCACCATTCTCCACCAGACCCTCTTGGGACGGCATCAGGACACCCAGAGCCAGTCCCGCGGCCACCGCGGTGGCGGCCAGGGTACCCCGGACCAGGCTTCCGGAGCCGAAGAACCATTTCTGTTCCGTACCCCCGGCCCCGAAGGTCCGCGCCTGGACAGCCGGCCAAACGCTGCCGGTCACGGACGGCTGTCCCACCGTACCGAGGTCCTCCCACATCCGGCGGACCTGGCCCGCCTCGGCCCGGCAGGCGGGGCATTTCTCCAGGTGCTCCTCGAGCATGTCCTTTCGCGGCTGGTCCAGTTCGCCGGAAACGAAAAGTTGAAGCAGTTCCGTGACGTGTTTCATATCAGATCACCCTTTCCGGCAAGGTCCGCCCGCAAGGCCGCCATCGCCCTCTGGATGAGGGATTCGACTCCCGGTACCGTGGTTCCCATGGCCTCGGCCACCTCCTGGTAGCGCAGCCCTTGGAACCGATGCAGAACCAGGGCTTCTTTTTGCCGCTGCGGCAGGCGGACCAGGGAGGCCTGGATCGCCTCTTTCCGCTGACTTTGCTCCAGGGCCGCGTCCGGGGCCGGATCCGGACTCCCGATATCGTGGTCCACCGGATCGAAACGGACCCAGCGCAGGATTTTCCGGCGCCGCAGCCGGCTGCGGGCCAGATTGCCGGCAACCCTGAACAGCCAGCTCTTGAATTTGCCCTCCGCCCGGTAGGACTCCGCTTTCCGGAATACCTGCACGAACGTTTCCTGAAGCAGATCCTCCGCTTCCTCCACCGAACCCATCATGTGGACCAAAAAGCTCAATACTTCCGGCTCCCAACGCAGGACCAGGAGGCGGAAAGCCGCCTCTTGCCCCTGCGCCGTCCGGATCATGAGAGCATCGTCGTCCATGGTCTGGGACACTTGCCACCATCCTGCAGGAAGTGATCATCGCCGGCGTTACCGGTTGCCCCGGCCGCCTCCGGATCCCTTGCCGCAACCGGGGGTTTCGCAACCACCGCGCCCGCCGGGACCACCCCGGTGTCCGCCGCCGTGACGACCCTTGCCCGGTTTGAATCTCTCCTTGAGCATCAGCATCTTGTCACGCTGCTCGGGTGTCAACAGTTGGCGCACTTCCAATCTGTTCTTCAGGCGGTTCGACTTCATCTCCGTCCGCAGGGCCCCGATCTTTCCCACCAGGTCCAGGGCGGCTTTCTCGGAGGGCTCGTCCTTCAACAGCTCACCCTGCAGATCGTGGTTCAGCCGGATCAATTTTTTCCGCAGACCCAGGTTCTTTTCCTGACCCGCTTCGCGGATGCCCTTGATGGCGGCGATCTGTTCCTCGGTCAGTTCCAGGCGCTCGGCAAGGATTTCCAGCCGGTGGCCGGGACCGAATTCCCCGCCCATTCCATGACCCATACCCGGGCCGAACTCGCCGTCACAGTGACCGGATCCTTTACCCGGACCCCTCGGGCCGGGTCCCTGGGCCAGGGCCGTCCCCACGATCAAGAGTGCGGCGGTGGCCAGGGTCAGAATAACCAGGGATCGCCTTTTCATATTGATTCTGTTCCGCATGATTTTTTCCTCCGTTGCGGCCTTGCGGCCGTTCAGACAATTGCCAACTACCTCGTTCACAGGACCAAACGTGGCAGAAAGCAAAAACCAGCGGAAAACTTGGAAAAAACTTGAAGGAAGGAATCACACGCTGAATCTGATTTCCAGGATATCACCATCCTGGACCTCGTAACCCTTTCCCTCCAGGCGCACCTGGTTGGCCTGCTTGGCGGCGGCCATGGAACCGGAGGCGATCAGATCATCGTAGGCCGTGACCTCGGCCCTGATGAAACCCCGCTGAAGATCGGAATGGATGACGCCCGCGGCCACGGGCGCGGGCGAGCCCTTGCGGACGGCCCAGGCGCGGCACTCGTCCTCGCCGACGGTGAAAAAGCTGTGCAGGTCGAGAGCACCGTAGGAAGCCCGGATCATCCGGTTCAAAGCGGGTTCGGCGATACCCATGTCGGCCAGGAATTCGGCGGCTTCGTCGGCATCCAGTTCGGCCAGCTCTTCCTCGACGCCGGCGCAAAGGGAAACCGTTTCCGCTCCGGCGGCCCGGGCCGCGGCGAGGACATCGGCGGGAGCTTCAGCGCCTTCCTCATGATTCAGGACCACGATCATGGGCTTCTGGGTCAAAAAAGTGTAGCCCGAAGAGAGCTTGACTTCGTCCGGATTGAGTTCGAGATCCCGCAGGGGGCGGTCGTTTTCAAGTTGCTCACGGAATCGTTCCATCATGGGCGGTTCCAGGGGATTGGCCACCTTGCCCATGCGGGCTTTTTCCTTTTCCAGCCGTTCCAGCCGGTTTTCCACGATCTGCAGGTCCGCCAGGGCAAGCTCCAGGGCCATGGTCTCCAGTTCCCCCAGGGGATCCGGTGTGCCGTAGCCGCCGTCGAAACAGCGGATGACCTGGGCCAGGGCATCGACCTTGCGGCCGTGCTCCAGGAACCTGGTCGCTTCCCGGCCGCCGTCGGCGGCGCCGCCGCCCTTGAAGCCGGGGATGTCCACCCACTCGACGGTGGCATGGACAGTGCGTTTGGGCTGGAACATTTCGGTCAGCCGGTCCAGGCGGGGATCGGGCACGCGGCCCACGGCCAGATGAGGATCCACGCCACCCTGCCCGGTGGGCAATCCCGCGCCGGTGATCACATTGAAAAGAGTGGTTTTGCCGGTGAACTTGACCCCGATGATCCCGATCTGCACATCTGCCTCCCGGATACAAACCACAGGTCCGAGGACCCGGAACACACCTCGACGCGAAGGGACTGAATAATACACTCCCGGCCAAGGAATTCCAGTGGGGTGAATTTCAGATCAGAATCCGGGCGGAGCCAGTTCGGGAGTATAGGGCAGCGACCACAGTGAGTGGGGCCCCTGGACTCCGGCCGCATCGACCGCCGCGACCCTGACCCGGTATTTGTTCCCGTAGACCACCGGCAACATGATCGACTCCGACGGCACCGGGTCGAATACCCGGGTGTCCCGTTCGTTGATCAGCACCTCGACCACGTAATGGTGGACGGCTGTTCCGGTTGTGGGCGCGGTCCAGGTGAATTCCGTGTCGGGAGCACTCTGGCTGTTGAAGGTCTTGTTTTCCTGGACCAGAGCGGTTCCGATTCCCACCGCCAGGATAAGGACCACCGCCAGGAGGACCTTCATCACCATCGACCTTGTTTTCTTTTCCATTTTTTTACTTCCGTAATTTAAGCAGTTGCGAAACCGGGCGATTTTCAGGTCCGAAACTATTCCGTTCTCCAACAAATATATAACTGTTTTTCCTCAGATGCAAAATCAGGCATGAAAACAAAAATCACCTCGAATTAGCCAATTTGTGGCAATAAAATGAATTTCAGGGTTGCCAAACCCGGGTGGAGATCCCCATATTTACCCCGGCGGGAGAAGGAACGCCGGTGAGTTCGGCCCCTTGGAGGGAGGTTGGAAGCTCAGACAATTCACGGAGGATTTTGATATAATGACAGGTAAAGCCCTTACAGCCCTTGGCTTTATTTTAGTTCTTTCTCAAACCTCTTTAATAGCCCACGCGGGCACTCTTTTGGTGCCCGGGGAATACGCCACCATCGGTGACGCGATGGAAATCTCCCAACCCGGCGACCGCATTGAAGTCTCCCCCGGGGTTTACCGGGAAAATAATCTGGTCATGACCGAGGGCGTCGTCCTTATCGGCATGGGAACCGGACCCGGGGACGTGGTCCTCGACGGGGGCGGCTCGGGGCGGATCATCCTCTGCGAAAGCATCATCCAATCCAGTTATATCGAGAACCTAACTTTGGCCAACGGCCGGGCCTTCGGCGCCTCGAGCTACGACCAGAGCGGCGGCGCCCTGCTGTCCAGCAACAGCAGCCTGCGCATTTCGAAATGCATTTTCTCGGCCAACGAGGCCGAAAGCCACGGCGGCGCCATTCGCTGCAACAATTCCACGCTTCTGATCAACGACTGCCTGTTTACCGGCAACAGCGCCCCCAACGGCGGCGGCGGGGCGGTTGATTGCAGCTACGGATCTTCTCCCCTGTTCCGGAATTGCGACTTCGAGAACAACAGCGCCTCCTGGGGCGGGGCCTTGTCCTGCCGCGCGGACTCGTCCCCCATGGTCGCCGACAGCCACTTCAAGAACAACACCGCCATGGGCGACCTGGGCTTCGGCGGGGCCGTGTTTTCCGATTTTCAAGCCACCCCCGTCTTCACCTATTCCACCTTCTCCGGGAATCAAGCCCTCTACGGCGGGGCGCTGGCCAGCTTCCAGGACGCGGAAACAAACCTGGAAAACTGCACCGTCACCGGGAATTCGGCCGAATTCAGCGGCGGCGGCCTTTTTTGCCACGAATCGTCGCCGCGGGTGACCGGCTCCATCATCGCCTTCCAGGAAGGCACCGGCATCGCGGCCCAGGGAGGGGCCGTGCCCATGATTTCCTGCACCGATCTTTTCGGCAACAGCCAGGGAGATTGGGTGGGGAACATTTCCGATCAGGCCGGTGTCCAGGAAAACCTGTCCGCCGACCCCGTGTTCTGCTCCGAAAACCCCCTCACCGACAACGAGTTTTCCCTCCAGGACAATTCCCCCTGCGGACCCGAAGTGAATTCCTGCGGCGCCCTGGGCGCCTGGCCCGTCGGCTGTGACGCGGTCGCCGCCCGGGTGACCCTTTTCGAAGCCGACTGGAGCGGCAGGCACGCCCGGCTTTCCTGGCAGACCCTGTCCAACGGGGAAGCCCCCGTGTTCCGCCTGACCGGCGTCGTGGACGAGGAAGGCGCCAAGGAGTGGGAAATCCCCTACCAGGACGAGGGCGGCGGATTTTTCGCGGCGGAAGACCAGCAGTCCCGAACCGACAGCGGCAAGCAATACATCTTCCGCCTGTACCTGGTGGACAATCGTGGCGGGATGTCTCTGCTGGGTGAAACCAAGCTGGTGGCGGTGCCCGATTTTCCGGGTATCAGGGACTTGAAGGCCTCGCCCAATCCCTTCAACCCCTTGACTTCCATTTCCTTCAACCTCGGCAGTTCCCAGCGGACGCGGGTTTCCATCTATACCGTGGACGGACGCCGGGTCAGGACCCTGGCCAGCCGCGAGTTCGGCTCCGGGCCCCAGGAAATCAAGTGGGACGGCACCGACGAAAACGGCCGTCATTGCAGCACCGGCGCCTACATCGCCCTGGTGGAAGGCGAGCGTCAGATGAAAACCATCAAGCTGACCCTGATGAAGTAACCGGTCGGGGCCGTTTCCGAACCATACCCTATTTTTTGCGAGCCACGATCCCGGCGGCAGGCCGCCCGTCAGGATCGTGGCTTTCTTCGTGAGCCAGGATCTCGCACTGGCCCGCGGGAAAATACCGCGGCAGTTCGTGGGGCCGCAGCCGGTAGCGGGGGCTCGGGTGCCCCTCGTAACCCGGGGCCGCACGGAAGGTCCGGATCAGGGCCACGCCGCCTTTTTGAAGCAGACCGGGAATTTTTTCCAGGAGATCCGGCTGCCGAAAACGGAAATTGAGGATGACCGCCCAGGGCCCTTCCGGCAGCGCTTGCGGATCACGAAGATCCCCCGCCAGGAAATTGCAGGTAACCCCACGGTCGGCAGCCAGCCTTCTGCCCAGGTCGAGGGCTTCGACCTGCCAGTCGATCCCCGTGACCCGATAGCCTTTTTGCGCCAGCCACACCGCGGCCCGTCCGCTGCCGCAGGCCAGATCCAGCACCGGCCCCGCCGCCGGGGGCGGAAGCAGATCCGCGTGCCGACGCAACCAGAGCGGAGCCTTCCACAGGCACCGGGATGAAGACCCCGTCTCCTTCAGGTCGGCCGGCAATTGGTCCACCGCTGCCGGCGGAAGGGCCAGACCGGTCACCTCGGCCCGGTCCCGGCCGGCAAGATGCCGCGCCAGGCGGTCGGCCCGCTCCTGCCGGGCCGCGATCACCACCAGGGGTTCATGCCGGGGCGGCAGGAAAATCGAGGGCAATTCCCTTTCCAGGTACTCCGCCTCCCGGGGTGGCTTGACATCCTCCAGGGGATGGCTGGACGACCCCGCCAGATGACCTTCCGTAAACGATTGGCTGGTACGGATATCCAGCACATTGGCGGCCGCCCAGCCGGGCGCGGACTGCAGTTCCGTCAGAAAATCCTTTATATTGTATCGATCCATGATACCTCTTCCCGGGGCGGGTTGAAGAGACCTGATCCCGCTTGGACTAATCCCGGCATTGGCCGTCACCGGGTCCTGCTTTATTATGGACCAAAATTGCCGATGTCAAAGAGGCAAGACGCCCCCAAGGGAATTCGGGGGCCGGCCGCGCTACAAACCGATCATTTGCTTGGACCGGATTCCAGGAGACCGCAATGCCAACGATCCAGACTTTCATTGTCACACCGAACCTTCCGGAGCCCCTGAAGCCCCTGCTGGACATCGCCCGCAACGTCTGGTGGTCCTGGAACGTGGAAGCCATTTCCCTGCTGCGGCGGGTCGACCCCGACCTGTGGGACAAACACGAAGGCAACCCGGTGGCCGTCCTGGGTTCCCTGTCCGCCGAACGGGTCAGCGAACTGGAACGCGACAAGGCTTTCCTGGCCCATCTGGAAAGGGTGCGCAACGACCTGGACCGGTACCTCAACCTCGATTCCTGGTTCGAAGGCGAGCATGAAGACCTAAAAAGCGGCCTGATCGGTTATTTCTCCCTGGAGTTCGGTCTCCATGAATCACTGCCCCTGTACTCGGGCGGCCTGGGCATCCTGGCCGGCGACCACCTGAAATCCGCCACCGACCTGGGCCTGCCCCTGGTGGGGATGGGCCTGGCCTACCAGTACGGTTATTTCCGCCAGTACCTCAACCATGACGGCTGGCAGATGGAAGAGTATTCGGTCAACGATTTCTACAACATGTCCATGTCCCTGGAAAAGGATCGTGAAGGGAGGGAACGCACCATCGAGGTCCACTACCCCGGGCGGGTGGTGAAGGCCCGGATCTGGCGCCTCCAGGTGGGGCGCAACCCCCTGTTCCTGCTGGACACGAACATCCCCGAAAACCGGCCCGAGGACCGCGAGCTGACCAGCCGCCTGTACAGCGGCGACAACGACATGCGCATCCGGCAGGAAATCCTGCTGGGCATCGGCGGCCTGCGCGCGCTGATCGAGCTCGGTCTCGAGCCCACGGTCTGCCATCTGAACGAAGGGCACTCCGCATTCCTCGCCCTGGAACGCATCAACCTGCTGATGAAGAACAAGGGCCTGGATTTCGACACCGCCTTCGAGCTGGTGCGCGCCAGCAACGTGTTCACCACGCACACGCCGGTCCCGGCGGGCAACGATCATTTTCACCCCGACCTGGTCAGGACCTATCTGAAACGCAAGGTCGACGAACTGGGTATCGACATGGAACGCCTGCTGGCCCTGGGTCGCCAGGACCCGGACAACAAGGCGGAAACCTTCTGCATGACCGTGCTGGCGCTGCGCCTGAGCCGCTTCGTCAACGGCGTCAGCGAACTCCATGGGCACGTGTCCCGCAAGATGTGGCAGCAGGTCTGGCCCGAAGCCCCGGCCGAAGAGATCCCCATCACCCACGTGACCAACGGCATCCATACCCGCAGTTGGCTGTGCACGGAAATCGCCCGCCTCTACGACCGCTACCTGGGCCCCCGCTGGTACGAGGACCCCACCAACAAGACCCTCTGGGACCGGGTGGACCACATCCCCGACGCCGAGCTGTGGCGCTCCCACGAGCGGATGCGGGAACGTCTGGTCGGGTTCGTGCGGCGACGCCTGCGCCGACAGCTGCGCAACCGCGGCGCCAACCGCGCCTGGATCAAGCAGGCCTCCGAAGTGCTGGATCCCGAAGCGTTGACCATCGGTTTCGCGCGCCGCTTCGCCACCTACAAACGGGCCGCCCTGATCCTGAGCGATCCCGCCCGTCTGAGCCGGATCCTGAACAACCCGGACCGTCCGGTCCAACTCATCTTCGCGGGCAAGGCCCACCCCAAGGACCATCCGGGCAAGGAGTTGATCCGGCAGCTGATCCACCTGGCCGAGCGGGAGGAATTCCGCAAGCGCATCGTCTTTGTCGAGGACTACAACATCGAGGTGGCCCGCTACCTGGTGCAGGGAGTGGACATCTGGCTGAACAATCCCCGCCGGCCCCTCGAAGCCAGCGGCACCAGCGGCATGAAGGTCCCCCCCAACGGGGGCATCAACCTGTCCGTGCTCGACGGCTGGTGGTGCGAAGGCTACCAGCAGGACAACGGCTGGGCCATCGGCGCCGGAGAGGACTACGAGGACCAGGCCTACCAGGACGACGTGGAAAGCACCGCCCTTTTGGACCTGCTCGAGAACGAGATCGTGCCCACGTTCTACGAACGCAGCAGCGACGACGTGCCCCGGGAATGGACGCGCATCATGAAGAATTCCATGCGGACGGTGAACGCCGAGTTCAACACCAACCGCATGGTCGAGGAATACACCGAGCGGTTCTACATCCCCTGCGTCGAAAATGCCGCGCGGTTGAGCGCCAACGACTATGCCCGGGCCAAGGAGCTTGCCGACTGGCGCCGCGGGATCAAGGCCGGGTGGGATAAACTGAGGATCATGCAGGTCGAAGCCCCGCCGCTTTCGGCCCAACCCATGGGGTCCAACCTGCCGGTCAAGGCGACCGTCCAGCTGGGCAACATCCCGGCGGACGAAGTGCTGGTCGAGGTTTACCACGGACTGCTGGATTCAGCGGGAGATATCGTCAACGGCGAAACGGCCACCCTGTTCCCCGGTGACATCGGAAATGACGGGACCGCTGTCTACACCGGTGACATTCCCTGCCGCCGGGCCGGTCGCCGCGGTTTCACGTTGCGGGCGGTCCCCCGCAAGGAAGGCTACCCCCTGGACAGGTTCGAGACCGGCCTGGTCTCCTGGTGGGACGATCCCGCGGCCGGCGTGCACGAGGCGGGCGAAAACGCCCCGGGCGTCACCGTTCACCGCGCCTGATAGCTGGGCCGATTGCCCCCGTAGGAACCGGCCCGGCTCAACATTTCCGCCATGACTTCCCACTCCGTGGTAGCCGTCCCGGCCGTATTCGCGGCCATGGACCCGGACCGGTTTTCGGCCTGGACCAGGGCTCTGTAGGACGAATAATTCCCATCCAGTTCGCTGCGCAGCCGGGCTGCCTCTTCGGTCCGTCCCAGTTCCTCGCACAATTCCATGGCCCGAATCGCATACTGGGAAGGCGCAGGGTCGAGCCGGTGGGCGCCCTGGGCCAGTTTCAGGGGAATGAGCCGGAATCCGTTTTCCTGCAGAACGACGCTGCCGCCGTCCATGTGCACGGCCATGGTGGAGGGATCCCAGACCACGAGCATCCCCAGGAGGGTGCACAACAAGGCTGCCGAGTACCAGTCTCCGCGCATCCGGTGCCGAATGCCCGGCTCGCCCATCATCTGACGGGCGCCTTCGAGCGCCTGGGCGATCCAGCCGATCACACCTGCCAGCAGGATTCCGGCGGCCAGCATGAATATGATTTCCATGGTCATCGGATTCATTGATCCCGGCCCCGCCGCCTGGTTGCTGGCCCAGATTCCCGGGCCTCCGGCCAGAATCATCGCCGCACCGACGATCACCCAGCCCGTCCAGATCACCGCGGCGCCCCGCTTGGCACATCCCGCCATGAGGAGGCCCAGCCCGGGGGCGACCAGTCCGGTCACGCCCACGGCCCAGGACTTGCGAAAAATCGAGGGCAACCGGTACTGGGGTTGCCGCTCTCCCTGAACGACCAGTTGCGCGGCACGAGCCCAGATGGAGGAGGCGGTCACCATGACGACGGCCCCAGTCAGAGCCCAGGGCCACAGGGGCCAACCATTGGCGATCAGGTCTAGGATGAGGCCGCGCCCGGCGAACAACCCCAGTCCGGCCATGCCGCTGATCAGGCCGGCGAACATCAGACCCTTGCTCCTCCGGTTTCCGGGGTTCAGATGGACGGAAAACGGCCCCAGCAGATAAGTGAGAAGAATCAGGGGAGCAAATTGCAATTCGCCGCGGGGCGCTTTGCTTTCCCTGGTTGTCCTGGGCTTGGCGGCTTTTTTGGGCGACTTTGCCTTGGGTGCACCGGCCGCAGTAGTGGCTCGTGGTTCCCTCTGGGGGTTCGTCGGTCCGAGATCTTCCCCCAATTCGATCGAATAAATTTTTTCGTTGTCATACATGGCTATGTCCTCAGGGTCTTAAATTGCATGTTTCAGCTGTGTTTTTTCATCCCAAGCTGTTCCATCGCCATATCTTGCAATTAGTATTCCTGTTATTTCGACGGACCCAGACCGGGAACGATTCCCTGCAGATCCGCCACGTATTGCTTGAAGAGTTTTCTACCGGCGGGCGTGACCCGGACCAGGGTCCGGGGTTTTTTGCCTTCGAAGGTTTTTTCGATGCTGACGACCCCTCCCTCCTCCAGCTTGCTCAGGTGCACCGAGAGGGTGCCGTCGGTCAGACCGAGGCCGTCGCGCAGGGCGGTAAAGAGGTGGGCTTTCCTGGTGCGCAGCAAAAAGGACAGGATCAGCAATCTGACCCTGCCGTGAATCAGTGGCGATAAGGGAGCCCGGGTCCGGTTGCCCGGAGACCCAGGATCGGGATTGCCCGAATGTTCGGTACCCGCCACGACTTCCGGCCTCCTTGCCGGGCGTCATCGCCTCCACTGCGTCCCTCGGCCACATCCTTGTGGCCACACGGTGCGAAGTGGCTTCGCTGTGCAGGGACCGGTCGTCCCGGGTTCGAACCCTGAAGTCCCGGTCCCTGTGTCTCAGGAAAGGCCGCCCTGCCTTTCCTGAAGCGGGTCTGTCTAATGGCCGTGGCCTCCGCCCGCCAGTCGAACTCCCTCGAATCCTTTCGAGTGAAGTTGGCTGACGAGGGGGCGGCTGGCACCCAGGACCAGTGATCCGCCCCCCGTTTGCCGTTCGGAGATCCTTCTCCGGCCCCATGCGGGGGTCCTTGGCCTAAGCCAATGCTCCGTCGGGACCCGGCGAAACCATTTCGACAAACCAAACCCGGAATACCAATAATCCCCTCCGGGTCGTTTTTGCGGTGGTCCTTCGTCGCCGGAAATCCTTTCCGGCCAGGAGGTCCAATGACCAGCCGCAGTACTTTAATATTCCAAGTACTTTTAAATTTCAAGTAGAAAAAACAATTATTTCAAAGTTTTTTTACGGTTGGATAAATGGTCTCGCGGATGGGCAAATTAACTGTCGCAAACGGGGCTTCAGGGCTGGACTTGGAGTCCGGCGGAGTTATCTTGGTCCGGACAGATTCAAGCGGGCGAACCCTCCCGCAGAACCACCAGTAAGCGAAGAAACCCACGAAGGAGGTTGCCATGAAGGCGGATAAGCTCATCAGGATCGAGGACCAGTACGGGGCCGACAATTACCATCCCCTGGACATTGTCATCAAGAAGGCCGAAGGAGTCTGGGTCGAAGACGTCGAGGGCAACCGGTTCATGGACTTCCTGGCCGCCTACAGCGCCGTGAACCAGGGCCACTGCCATCCCCGGCTGCTGAAGGCCCTGCGCCGCCAGGCCGCCAAGGTCACCCTGACCAGCCGCGCCTTCCGCAACGACCAGCTGCCGTTCTTCTGCCAGGAAGTCTGCGAGCTGACCGGTTACGAGAAGGTTCTGCCCATGAATTCGGGCGCCGAGGCCGTCGAGACCGCCATCAAGGCCGCGCGCAAGTGGGGCGAGAAGATCAAGGGCATCAGGAAGAACAAGGCCGAGATCATCGTCTGCGCCGACAACTTCCACGGACGCACCACGACCATCGTCGGTTTTTCCACCGAGGCCCAGTACCAGGACGGTTTCGGGCCCTTCACCCCCGGGTTCAAGATCATCCCCTTCGGTGACGCCAAAGCTCTCGAGAAGGCCATCAACAAGAACACGGCGGCCTTCATGGTCGAGCCCGTGCAGGGCGAAGCCGGCATCAACGTGCCGCCCAAGGGATTCTTGAAGAAGGCCGCGGCGCTGTGCAAGAAGAACAACGTGCTGTTCATCGCCGACGAGATCCAGTCGGGTCTGGGCCGCACCGGCAAGATGTTCGCCTTCGAGCACGAAGGCGTGCGGCCGGACGGCGTGATCATCGGTAAGGCTTTGAGCGGCGGGTTCTACCCCGTGTCGGCCTTCCTGTCGAACGAGAAAGTCATGAGCGTCTTCAAACCGGGCGACCACGGTTCGACCTTCGGCGGCAACCCGCTGGGCATGGCCGTCGCGCGCGAGGCCCTCAAGGTGCTGACCGAGGAAAAACTGGTCCAGAACAGCGCCAAGCTGGGTCCCTGGTTCATGGGCGAACTCAAGGCCATGAAGTACAAGAGCATCAAGAAGGTGCGCGGCCAGGGGCTGTTCATCGGGCTGGTGCTCGATCGTCCGGCGCGGCCCTACTGCGAGGCTTTGATGGCCGAGGGGATGCTGTGCAAGGAGACCCACGAGAACGTGATCCGGTTCGCGCCGCCGCTGACGGTTTCGAAGAAGGAACTGAACATGGCGTTGCGGAAGATCAACAAGGTGTTCAAGATGCTGGGTTGAGTCGGATCATTTCCGAGTGATCTAGGGAAGGCCCGGGGCCGAATGGTTCCGGGCCAATTTTTTAACCTACGGTATTTCCTTCCGATGGAATTTATGGAATGGATACCGGTTCAGTTTGACATTGGCTTATCGATAGGTCAGAATCAATCTGTTAGTCATTTGGCTGGTTTGTGTTACGAAAATATTTCATGAAATTCGGGCCGCAGGATCGCCCCCTCGCCTGCACGCCGGAAATTCACAGGTGGACTGAACGCCTATTCGGGGAGGCAACATGGGCATACTGGCACCAGGCGGTCAACGCTGGCCCCGATTCGCCAGGAGTACTTCCCACTGGTTGCACATCGCCTTCGCGATTACGGCCCTCGGATTGTACATCCTGGGCGGGATGGCCCATTCCAAGGTGTCGGGACTGCCACCGGATTTCCAGCTGGATCAACTCACTTACCCCCTTGCGGTCGGACAATACACGGTCAACAGCGAGCCCGAACTTCTCGCCCGGGTCGCCGGTGAACCCGTCGGGTCTCCCCTATTGCTGCGCAGCACCGATAGCGCCACCAACGTCATGGTCATCACCCAGAAACTCTATACATCCTTCCACGATGTAATCATCATGATCAATGGCCTATTCTTCCTGGCGGTCTCCCTGATCGTGTTTGCGCCCAGGATTGAGAAGGTCCCCGCCCGCGACCTTTTCTGGGCCTGTTTACTTTATGGCCTGGCCATCATGATCGGCGACATCCACCAGCCCCAGGGCGAGGTGTGGCCCGGAGCCCTGGTGCCGCTGACCCGCATCGTGGCCCTGGTGTTTCTGCCGACCTTGATGCTCCACGTGGGGCTGAGTTTTCCACCACGGACCTCCATCTTCGACCGCTTACCGTGGTTTGTGCCTACCGTCATGATCATCGGATTTGCCGTGGCGGGATGGCAGTTCTGGGCCTGGGCGCAGTGGTTCGAGGGTGTGGGCGACTGGGGCACAATCGACATCCCACGCCGTGCCGGTGCCCTTTATCTGGCCCTTTTTGTCGGTTCGGGCTACGTGGGCATGATCTACGGCTACCAACACTCGGAACAGGAACGCCAGCGCGAACAGGCGAAATGGCTGCTCTGGGGAATCTCCATGGGTTCGGTGCCGTTTGTTTTCCTGCACGCCCTTCCTTTGGCGCTCGGCCACACCCCGCTTCTTCCCATCGAGATCACGCGTCTGTTCTCGATCGTGATCCCCATCTCCATGAGTTTCGTGGTGATCCGCCACAGATTTCTCGACGTCGACATCATCATCCGGCGCAGTCTGCTATATGTGCTTCTGGCCAGCATGATGGTGGGGATCTACGCGGTGATCGGGATCTTAATCGGCCACCGGGTCGAGGAGCGGTGGCCTGAAACCGGTCCCTTTGTTCCGATCGTGGCCACCATTGTCGCCGCCACACTGTTTACCCCGACGCGATTGGGGTTCGCCCAGATGATCGACCGGGTCTTTTTCAAGATCCGTTACAATCATGCCCAGGCTCTCGACGTGTTCAGGGGAGAACTCCGGGGATCCGAAAACCAACAGCAGATAGTCGACAGCCTCGCCGCGTTTCTCGTCAATCATTTGGGACCAGATGTTAGCTCCGTGGTTCTGCATCACGAAGACCAGCATTTCCGTGCCGGCAAGGAGATGAATGACGCCCCCCCCAGTCCATTGTTTCCGAACGGCGTACTGATCATGGCGCTGCCGGGCAGCACGGCCCGTCCAGGTATCGAAACTGACGGATTTCCTGCACATTGGAGGGATGAAAACTTTGTCCTGGCACATTCGATCGAGGCGGATGGCAATCATTTTGGTCATCTGACAATAGGGGAAAAAAGCACCAGACGCAGCTATGTGGCTGAAGACCTCGATCTGCTGGCCGCCGCCTCACGGGAGGCCGCCATATGTGTGCATCGCATGAACCTGAAACAGGATTTTGTCGATGAGGTCGTCGCCCGACACCAGGTAGAAGAAATGAACCGGTTCCGTACCCAATTCTTTGCGCAATTCGCACATGATTTGCGCAGTCCGCTGACCTCGATCAACTGGGCGGCGCAAAATCTGCTGGACGGCGTGGTGGGGGAAGTCAGCCCCCCTCAGGTGACCTACCTGCAGGGCATCGAAACCTCGGCTCGCCAACTCGTGCGCCTGGTCAACAACCTGCTCGAGGCCACGCGGCTTGAGTCCGGAATGCCGGAAATCGAATTCTCCGAGGTGGATCTTTCAGTAACGGTGAAGGAGTCGGTCTCGAAACTAAGGGTCACCGCCGAGACCAAGAACATCATGCTGGAGATCCAGTCCCCGGAGGTTACAACGGTTTTCGGAAACGAGGAAAAACTTCTCGAAGTGATCGACAACCTGATCGAAAACGCGATCCGTTACGCCCCGCCGGAAACCCGGATCGATATCACAATCTCCACGACAGGGAATCAAACACGGTTTGTAGTCGAGGACCGGGGGCCGGGACTCGATCCGCTGGACCTGGATGCCATCTTCGAGCCCTATCGTCAAGGTGCGGCGAGCCCCCATTCCACCCAGCAGGGATTCGGCCTCGGACTCTTTGTCGTCAGGAGCTGGGTGGAGCGGATGGGCGGCGAAGTCCAGGCCGACAACCGCGAAGGCGGCGGCGCCATTTTCACTATTGATCTCCCCACCAGGGAAACGGATGAACCCCAGGAGACCTCATGACCAGCCTGAATGCCCGCATCCTTATCGTCGACGACGAACCTATGCTGCGCCGTACTATGAGTGACCGCATGAAGTTCTGGGACTGCACCACCGAGGAGGCTTCGTCGGGCGAAGAAGCCCTCGAAATGCTCGGCCGGAAGTCCTACGACCTGGTTCTTTTGGACATCAAAATGCCGGGAATCAGTGGGCTTGAGGTCCTGGCGGCAATGAGGGAGCGCAACGACATGACCGACGTCGTGGTTCTGACCGCCCACGCCTCGGTCGAGGCCGCCGTCGAAGCGATCCAGAACGGGGCGATTGATTTCCTCCTGAAACCCGCGGATTTCGAGTTGGTGAAAAATACCGTCAGTCGGGTGCTGAAATCCCGCCGCCTGGCCAGGGCCCACGACGCCTTGCGCGAGCAATACTCACTGAACGAACCTTTCGTGATCGGGGATTCCCCGGCCATGAAGGCCTTGGTCGATGGCGCGGGGCGGGCTGCCCAGAGCAAGGCCACGATCCTCCTTCGCGGTGAGAGTGGATCGGGAAAGGGCGTGATCGCCGAATTCGTACACCGGGAAAGCAGTCGGAGCAAGGGCCCCTTCGTTTATGTGAACTGTGTCGCCCTCAGCGACGAATTGATCGAAAGTACCCTGTTCGGACATGAGCGAGGCGCTTTTACCGGCGCGGTGGCGCGTAAGACCGGGAGATTCGAAGCGGCGAATTCCGGAACCGCCTTCCTCGACGAGATCGGAGACATTTCGCCCCGTCTTCAGGCGAAGCTCCTGCATTTCCTCGAGACCGGGGAATTCGAACGCGTGGGTGGCACCCGCACCCTGTCCGTCGACTGCCGGATCGTCGCGGCGACAAACCGCGATCTCGAAGCGGCGGTCCGCGACGGCGGCTTCCGTGAGGACCTTCTCTACCGACTGAACGTGATCGGCCTGGAAGTGCCCCCACTCCGGGAACGGGGCAAGGATATCTCGGCCCTCGCCGAATTCTTCCTCGCGCGTTTCGCTTCCGAACTCAAACGGCCGAATCTGAAGATCGCCCCGGAAACCCACGCCATCATGCTCGCCTATTGCTGGCCCGGCAATGTGCGGCAAATGAAAAACGCCATGGAAAGAATGGTCGTGATGGCCCCTGGCAACGTGCTGACCCCGGATCTGCTGCCACCTGAGGTGTTTCGCGGAGAAGATCCCGCGGCTCCGCCGATATTCGACAATGACGGTCTGTTGCCCTTGCGCGAGGCCGAACTGGCCTTTCGGAAGCAGCACCTTCGTCGCGCCCTGGCCATGACCGACGGCAACCAGACCAAGGCCGCGGAGCTACTCGGAATCCAGCGCAGTTCGCTGAATCGTCAGATGAAAGAACTCTGCCTGCGGAATGAGGAGCCCGCGGACTGAACATTCTTCAACCCAATCGATAAAAACCGGGGCCGCGTGGATTTCACGCGGCCCCTTCGGATCTCCCTCCTGATTTCCGAACCTAGTGTGACAGAGCCATGGTCCCACCGGCCAAGGCTTTGACTCGCAGGTCCATCAGAGCCTCCGCCGCCTCGTCCGCCGCTTCATTCGCGGGGAAGTCGGTATGGGCGTTGCGCTCCATTACGCGCAGCTCCAGATTGTGGCTGTAACCCGCGGCGGCGACCTTGGCCGCGTAGAGCCCCTCATGGAACAGGGGCACCACAGGATCATGCCGGTTGTGTACGGCAATCATGGGGACCGTCAACTGTCCACTGGGTTCGTAGTAACGGTCAAACAACTCGTCGGTTGGGATCGAGCGGTCGAAACGCTGCACGTACGCGTTGATCATAGCCAGCAAATCGGGCGGCAACAGTCCGGTGTCGGCTGCAACGTACTCCGTATCGAAGTTGTCGACCGGGCAGGCGCCATTCGTGCGCTCGAGGACATCCTGGAAACCGCGGAAATTGAAAGCCAGCGCGGTCACCAGTGATTCCACAAGCTCATTGGCGTTACGGCCAGGCAGCGGTGTCTGTTTGATCCTGCTGATGGCCCCAAGGCCGGTCGGATCCGCCGTAACCGCCATGATAACAGGCATGATTACGTCATTGTAGATGTCAAAGTCCTCGGGTACATCGATCACTGTTCCGGACAGGACCCCAGGGTAAAAGAAATCAAACAAAACCCGAACATGGGCCACATAATCCAACTCGGCTTTGGTTCCACCGACCATCCCGTTCAGCGTCACGATGCCGTCGTAATCACGGGCATGCGTCTCGGTGAGTTCAACGCCGATCAACCCGCCCAGGCTGTTGCCCATGAGCCAGGTATGGCTCGGCGTGGTCTTCACCGAAGAAACAAACAGGTACTGGAGCTGCCGGGTGGCCCAGGCACCGTCCTTGACGGCCAGACCGTTCTCCCGGTAACTGCAGTAGGCCCACGCAAAGCCCATCTCCACGATCCGGTCGCGAATCTCCGGGGCGTTGTCCTTCTCGGGCAGGACCAGAGGCTCACCGGAATCAACGAAGCCGTGGGCATAGACAACCAACTCTCCGTTCCAGTCATCGGGAACCAGGATGGCGTACAGGTTTTCGCCGCCGATAACGCCCTCATAGCTGGTGACACCATCCCCCTGGACAACACTGGTCTGCTTGGCCGTGACCTCTCCGTCGAATGTGCTTTCGACCGGGCCGGTAATGTCTTCGCTGCAACCTGCGAGAGCGAAGAGAAAAATAGCGAAGGTGCACAGCAAAATGTTTCGCATGTCAGTTCTCATGGTATTGACTCCTTGTTTTGGCCATGAGGCCGTTCTGTCGGGCGAGGACTGAATTGCGAGGTTCTTATCCCCCGTTGACCCTGTTAACCCAAGGAATGCGCCAGCTTTCAGGGTGATCAGCACTTCATCTGCAACTGTTTTTATTTCAGTGGATTGCCTAAAATGACACAGGCTGGGGCAAGGTCCCTTTCTCCAGGGAAAGTATGAGCGCAGTCACACGGCTGTAACGGTGGCGTCACACGGGACCGATATCAGCAGGCCTTCGCAACAGGGTAGCGGCAATTTTCAATACCAGATTGATTTCTGATCCGTACCCTCTTCTTCCCCTCATGCGAACGGGAAAAGGCAGGCAGGTTCAAGCTGGGTTAGTGGATCATTTCCGAGTGATCTAGGGAAGGCCCGGAGCCGATTGGTTCCGGGCCTTGTTCATGGGTGTTGCCTACAGGCTATCCACAAACCTGATTCCCGACAGTTGGAGAGTGAATCCCGTCCGTCCACCTGGTTGGGGATCTTCATACCAGATCCGTACGTGGGTCACCGATTCAAGATTGGGCTCCGCCCCCATGCTGACCGAATCAACAGCTATCAGGGGAATGCGGTATTGTCGCCAGGCGATGTTGGCGTTCACCAGTTCCTGAACGTCGTCATAGTCGTAGACCACATCCACCAGGGCATCCGAATCCTTCAGGTCGATGGTAACGGTGAAATAACCATTGTCGGTGTAAAGCCGGGAGTCGCCGTTCAGGTCTTCGTCATCTTCGCGGCCGTTGCGGGCGGTGCCGTTGATCCCCGGGTAGGGGCTGTCCCCGGCGATCTCGAAGTCTGCCTGAAATAGCTGGGGTCCGTGCTCCCTGCCATCCAAGCCTATATCCTCTTCCGGAGCGTAAAAAACACCATCGGCCGATCCGTCCACGATACCGTCTTCCCTCTCCCATCTGCCGACCACGGGGTCACCGTTGTCATCCACCGGCCAGAAGCCATCCTCGTTGATGTACCCGAAATCGATGTGCAGCTTCCCCCGCCGCAGCTCCAGGTCCGGGATACCATCATTGACCCAGATCTCCAGGTACTGGGCGTTGGAAAAGTCCTCGCCGAGCCGGCCGAGGCCCTGCATGATGCCGCCCCAGTCCTCCGGATCCCAGACACCGTCGTCCGCCCTGAGATAAAGATCCAGGGAAGGTTGGGTTTTATCACGATCCTGGTTGATCAGATCGG
Source organism: Candidatus Krumholzibacteriota bacterium (assembly GCA_039714075.1). Taxonomy (GTDB): domain Bacteria; phylum Krumholzibacteriota; class Krumholzibacteriia; order LZORAL124-64-63; family LZORAL124-64-63; genus JAGLCY01. The sequence goes on from JBDLKA010000013.1 coordinate 33,286, forward strand.
GGTTCAGGTACCAGCGCAAGACCCGTTCCTTGGGCTGGAACCAGCGGACCGACTCGACCCGGTCCTCGGGATTGAAGATCCGAAAATCGGGGTTTTCCGCCAGGTATTCCGCACCCTGGTACGGAGCGCTGGACCAGAACCAGCTGATTCTGTCCAAAGAAATGGTGCCTGGGTCATCAACTATGACAACAGGTGCAACGGGATTGGGTTCTTCCTCGGAACAACCCCAAAAGACCAAGGCCAGAGCCGTCAGCAGGATAGCTGCTGCCAGGCAGGAGGCAGCTCGAACCAAAGGTTTCCGAATCACTGCAGAAACCATCCGCCGCTTATCGATATTGGAAGTATTTGACCTGAGCATATTCGTTCTCGTTTCCAGGGGTGATTGGAAGCTACGAGTTTCCGGGCATCAGGGGTGCTGAAGAGGTTGGCGACAGTATGATATTAACAGAATTTCACAATTTGGACTTCGATTTTCTTTTCCTCCCAGGCCGCCAGCGCAAGTGCCGTCAGGATTGATCCTCTTCAACTCCAAGCATCAGGCCCCCATGCGTGGTCAACACTGTTGACAGGACATATTCAATGAATTACGGTACTTAATGAGGATTCGCGCTGTCTATATTATGAAAGTATGTCACTGAAACTGGAGGTCATCAGCCAAAAGTCGAGTGATATCATGATTGGGGACGAGCAGGAGACGGTATTGTTGACAGGGGCCTCCGGCTTCATCGGAAAGCACCTCATCGAGGTCCTGCAGGATCAATTCACCATTTTCGCCCTGGCGCGTCGCACGGAAAAAGAAGCGGGAATCCCCTCCCATCCCAACCTCCACTGGAACCTGGTCGATATCACCAATGATGAAGAGCTGACCCGTACGGTTCTGGAGACCATCCGCGCTCAAAGCAGGATCGATTACGTCATTCACCTGGCCGCCTTTTACGATTTCGGGGACCAGGTCTACAACGAGACCTATGAGAAGACCAATGTTGTGGCCACGCGCCGGATCCTGGAGCTATGCAAGGAATGCGGCATCAAGCGCTTCATTTTCGCCAGTTCCCTGGTGGCCAGTGATTTTCCCGACCCGGGCGACCTCGTTTACGAGAAGTCGGTCTTGAACGCCGTATTCCCCTATGCCCTCACCAAACAGAAAGGGGAAGATTTCACCCGGGAATTTTCCGAATTCTTCCCCTGCACCGTCATCCGCCTGGCCGCGGTGTTCAGTGATTGGTGTGAATACGAACCTTTGTACTATTTCCTGAAAACCTGGCTTTCCAACCGCTGGAACGCCCGCATTTTCGCCGGCCATCAGGGCATGTCCATTCCATATATCCATATCAACTGTGTCACGGGCATCATTCGGGCCATCATCCAGAAAACGGATGACATGAAACAGTTCGACGTTTTCCTGGTGAGCCCGGATCATCCCACATCACTCCTGGACTTATTCAAGGCTTCGACCCGGCTTTATCTGGGAGAGCAGCGCGAGCCCATTCGCCTACCCATCTGGTTTGCCAAACTGGGGGTTTTGTTGCGGGATATTCTGGGAAGATTGAAAGGCAACCGACCCTTCGAGCGGATGTGGATGACCAGGTATATCGACAAGGAATTCCCCACCGACTGTTCCTACACCCGGCATGAGATCGGATGGCAACCCCGGGATCGACACCGCATCGAGCGCCGAATCCTGTACCTGATCGAAAACATGAAGAGTGTTCCGGAGGAATGGCATCGGAAAAACCTGGCCCGGGTCATGCGCTTCAGGACCCAGCGCCCGACTCTGACTCTTGCTCAGCAGATGCACAGGCTGCGCAACGAATTGGTGGATGAAATCATTGCCTATCTCACCTCACCCGAGAACAAATCGGTATTCCCCTATTACCAGCAGCTGGAAAAGGAAAGGCTGCGTTACTATGTCGACCGCCAGTATGGAAACCTGTTTACATCAGTGCGTCACGGCGACCGTTCGGTGATGATCGGGTTCGGGCATGATCTGGCCAAGGCGCGGCACGGTGAAGGGGTTGGTGTTACCGAACTATGCAAGGCTCTCCAATCGTCCGGCAACATCATCACACAGCGTCTTTACGATGACCCGCGGCTCAAGGGCATCAAGCAGATGGTTCACGACCACATCACCCTGGCCATTCAGATTGCCGTCGATGAGATCGAGGACACTTACGAGCAGTTGAGCCAGAGCAACGGGTGCATATCCTAGCGGACTGGATCTACCTCTGGGGCGTCAACGCATCCTTCTACCCGATGTCCAGGGGACGCCCGCCGCATCCAAAGCGCTCTCCAGGGCCGGCAACTCCTCATCCAGGATGACTGTTAAATCCTTGCGGGCCCCTTCGAACTGCTCCTGGGCGAATTCGTACTGCTCCAGATGCATGGGGGTCGGACCATAGGTAGAGCGGAATCCGCCGCTCTGCACGGTTCGCAGACGCTGGCCCACCGAGGCCGGCCCGGGGTCCTTGTACCGGGAACGGATCTGATGGCCGCGCATGCGTTCGATCAGTTGTTCCAGACGCTTCTCCAAACCAGCGGCCGTCGTGTAGAGTTCCGGATCATCATGGACCGCGCGTTCCAGGGCGGCCTTGATCCTGTCGAGGCGCTCACGGCTTTCGTTCAGGACGGCGTTCAAGTCACCCACCTGGTTGGAAAATTCCGCCAGCTCGAGCTGAAAAGTCTCCAGTTCCGCGGGTCCCATCCCCGGCTGGGAGCGATCGCGCAGGCGGTCCACTTCGAAGGTGACCGGACCGGCCAACGGCTCCAATACCCCTTCCTGGCGCTTGGCCACCTCCACACTGTAGATGCCCGGCGCCACCGGTACGCCGCCCGTGTTGCGGTTCGACCGGGGGCCGGTCTCCGGACGCAGATTGGCATGGCGCAGGTCCCAGGCCAGGCGGTGAAGGCCCGGCGACCCGGATCCATACAGTTGCCGCACGACCGTTCCCATTTCATCGCGTACGGTCAGGACCAACGCCGGCGAATCCTCCAGTTCTTCGCGACGCAATTCTTCCCAACCGGGATAGGGCGTGTCCTCGCCCTCGGCGGCCAGTTCCTTCTCACGGTCCTGGCGCACACCCTTGGCCGTCTGGAGGGAGTCCTTCAGGAAATAGGTGAAAACCGCCCCGTACGGTGGATTGGGAGCCGTAAAATAGGCCGCCCCCTGAGCAGCCTTTTCGTTCCCGCCGAGCACCTGACGCTGGGTGTACGACAGCGCACGCCGGGGGGTGAAGAGCAAGGCCGGTTCCGCCAACGCCTCTTCGCTGATCTCGCGCAACGGCGTGTAATCGTCCAGCACGTAGAACCCCCGCCCGAACGAGGCGCCGACCAGATCGTTCTCCCGCTCCTGGATCACCAGGTCGCGGAACGGAATGTTGGGCGCGCCGCCCTGGAGCTTCACCCAGCGCGTACCGCCGTCGACGGTGACGAAAATTCCGAATTCCGTGCCCAGGAAGAGAAGGTCCGGCTTGACGGTGTCCTGAACCAGCCGCCACACGATGTGCCGCTCGGGAAGGTCGCCGACGATGGATTCCCAGGACTTGCCGGCGTTGGTACTCCTGTAAACCAGCGGCCGGAAGTCGCCGGCCTTGTGCAGGTCGATCACCGCGTAGACCGTGTTGCGGTCGAAACGATCGGCGGTCAGATCGTTCACGTAGAAATGGTCCGGCAGCCCCTTCGGGCGGCCCGCCTCCCGCCAGGTCGCGCCCCCGTCTTCGCTGACCTGGATCAGGCCGTCATCGGTGCCCACGTAGAGCAGATTCTCGTCCAGCGGCGATTCGGCGATATTGGTGATGGTGCCGTACATGGACATGGCCACCAGATCCCAGGCCGCGTCGATGCTCCACACCCGTCCCATCATCGGCCGCAGCAGGCGGTCTTCGTCCCTGGTCAGATCGCCGGACACCGCGCGCCAGCTGTCCCCCCGGTCGTCACTGCGCCACAACCGCTGGCTGGCCACGTACAGCCGCGCCGGATCGTGTCTGCTGATCAGGATGGGACCGTCCCAGTTCCAGCGGTCCTCCGGTTCATCGGCGCCGGGCGCGGGCCGGATCGGCAGCACTTCGCCGGTGCCCCGGTCCACCCGCCAATGATTGCACTGCTGCAGGCTGGAATAGATGATGTCGGGGTTCGTGGGGTCTATGGCCGGTTGGTGGCCGTCACCGAACAGGGTCACGCGCCAATCCGCGTTGCGCAGCCCGTGCACGTTGTCGGTGCGGGACGGACCATACTGCGTGTTGTTGTCCTGCGTGCCGCCGATGATGTGATAGAAGGGCTCGTCGTAGTCCACAGCCACCTTGTAGAACTGGGTCAGGGGCAGGTTGGCGGCGAATTTCCAGTTTTTGCCCCGGTCCCACGATTCGTAGATGCCGCCGTCGCACCCGGCCAGCAGATAGTCCGGATCGGTGGGGCTGAAGGCCAGGGCGTGGTTGTCCACGTGCTTGTGCTTCTCGCCGACGGGCTGGAAGGTCTTACCGCCATCGTCGGTGTAGGACATGTTTACTTCCATGAAATAGACCAGATCGAAGGCGTGGGGACTGGCGAAGATCTCGGTGTAGTAATGGGGGCCGGTGCCGCCGGCCACCTTGTCGCTGCGCTTCGCCCAGCTTTCGCCGCCATCCGTTGAGCGCCAGAAGCCACCCTTGCGCGCTCCCAGTTCGATAGCCGCGTACAGTACGCCCGACTGCTGGGGAGAGGCCGCCAAACCGATCTTGCCCATGTCTGCGGTGGGCAACCCGGCCGTCAGTTCGCGCCAGGTGCGGCCGCCGTCGGTGGATTTGTGGATACCCGACTCGGGACCGCCGTCCATCAACGCGGCCACGTCACGGAAGCGCTGCCAGGTACTTGCGTACAGCACATTGGAATCGAAGGGATCCATCACCACTTCGTTCACGCCGGTGTACTCGCCGCCGCCCAGCACCTTTTCCCAGTTGGCGCCGCCGTCGGTGCTCAGGTACAGCCCGCGTTCACCCCCGGCCGACCACAGCGGACCCTGGGCCGCCACGTAAACCACGTTCGGATCTTCCGGATGGACCAAGATGATCCCGATGTGCTCGCTTTCCTTCAGACCCAGGTTCTCCCAGGTCATGCCTCCGTCCCGGCTGCGGTACACGCCGTCGCCATAGCCCACGTGCCGCCCGCTCACATTCTCACCGCTGCCGACCCAGATGGTCTTCGGCTGGTGCGGATCGATGGTCAGGCACCCGACGGAATAGCTGCCCTCACCGGTGAAGATGGGCTGCCAGGTGGTGCCGCTGTTGACCGTCTTCCACACGCCGCCGCTGCCGGCGGCCACGTACCAGGTACCCGGGTCGTCCGGGACCATGGCGATATCCGCGATGCGGCCGGACATCAGGGCCGGCCCGATGCTGCGCAGTTCGAGGCCCGCCAGAGCCGAAGCGTTGAGGGGAGACTCCTCTTCTTCATCCGCGGCCGCGGTCGCCACCGGGGCGGCGGTAAATATAATCATGAGGAGCAGGGCGAGCAGGAAAACGGGGAGCGCGATCCGGGAAGTCATCAAGGCAGGTCTCCTTTGACGGAAGGCCGGGCTTACCATTGGCCGGGTGCGCGTAGAATAGCACGTTCAGGGAAAGCTGGGCGGTTTGTCATCCTCTTCGGCGGTGAAGCCTAGACATATCTTTCCAACCAGTTTGGTATGAATTACACTGTAAATCGTCCTGAATATCTGAATCCATTCCATCCAAAGGCCTCCGATGATTGGCAAGAGCCTGGCCCATTACCAAATCCTCGATAAAATCGGGGCCGGCGGCATGGGTGAAGTCTACCGCGCTTTGGACACCAAGCTGGACCGCGATGTCGCCATCAAGGTCCTGCCCCCCGGTCTGGACCGTGATCCCGAGCGATTGGCCCGCTTCCAGCGCGAAGCCCGGACCCTGGCCTCCCTGCAGCATCAGAACGTGGCCTCGATCTACGGACTCGAAACCGTGGCCGACCAGGCCCTTCTGGTCATGGAACTCGTGGAAGGCGAGGACCTTTCACAACGCCTGGCGCGGAAGACCTTCACCCTGGATCGGGTGCTGGAAATCGCGGGGCAGATGGCCGCGGGGCTCGAAGCGGCTCACGAGAGAGGCATCGTCCATCGCGATCTCAAGCCCGCCAACATCAAGATCACCCCGGACGGCGACGTCAAGATTCTCGACTTCGGACTCGCCCGAGTTTACCACAGCGAGGAAGAAACGCCCGCTGCCGACGCCGATGCACCCACCATCGCCCCGCCGACGACCCGGGCCGGGACCATCCTGGGGACAACTCCCTACATGAGTCCGGAGCAGGCGCGGGGCGAGATCCTGGACAAACGCTCCGACGTCTGGGCTTTCGGTTGTGTTCTGTTCGAGATGCTGACCGGAAAGAGATGCTTCGAGGGCGAAAGCGTCACCGATGTCCTGGCGGGCATCGTGACCAGGGAGCCCGATTGGAATCTTTTGCCCGCCGATCTACCGGCCAGAGGGCGGGAGCTGTTGCAGCAGACCCTGGAAAAGGATTCCCGGCAACGCCTGCGCGACATGGGCGATATCGGGCTCATGATCGAGAGGACCAGGAAGGACATTGGCCGCCCCTCCCCGGCGGCCAATACCGGTCGGCCTACCTCCCGGTCCTGGATCTGGATAGTCCTGGGTTTGATCCTCGGAGCCGTTGTCGGCGGCGCCATCACGCGGCCCTGGTCCGACAGGGCCGGGCCCGTCAACCTGCTTTCGGGCGCGACCTTCAAACGCATCACCGACTTCGCGGGGGCGGAGACGGACGCCACCATCTCGCGCGACGGCAAGAGCGTGGCCTTCCTGTCCGACCGCGACGGGCAGGCCGACGTCTGGGCGATCCAGATCGGAACCGGACAACCTTTCAACCTGACCAAGGGTAACGCCGGGGAGATCCAATCGCAGCTGCGGTCCATCGGCTTCACCTACGACGGCTCGGAAGTATGGTTGGGCGGGCCCAAGGCCAGGCTCAGGCGCGTTCCCTTGACCGGCGGACCCATCCGAAACTGGCTGGAGCCGGAGGCTTTCCTCGCCTCCTGGTCTCCCGACGGGAACCGGATCGTTTATCGCACCATCGAACCCGGTGATCCGATGTATGTGGCCGACCACAAGGGAGCCAACCGCCGGGAGATCCTGTCCACCCGCCCGGGAAATCATCAGCACTTCCCGATCTGGGGGAACGACGGCTGGATCTACCTGACTCGCGGACTGGATGCCACCGCTGAAATGCATTTGTGGCGTGTCCGTCCCGACGGATCCGACGGCGAACAGTTGACCACCGACGTGCGCAATCCCGCCTACCCGACTCCCATCGACTCGAAAACACTTCTGTTCACGGCACAGGAACAGGACGGGGCCGGGCCCTGGCTGTGGATCCTGGACCTGGAGACCGGAATCCACCGCCGCTTGAGCTTCGGGCTGGAGCAGTACACATCACTTTCCGCGAGTGCTGACGGACGACGCCTGGTTGCCAGCGTCGCGACCCCCCAAGCGAGCTTGTGGCAGTTGCCGATCGGCGAAGGGTTGGCGACCGAAAACGACGTGGAGCCATTCGATCTTCCGACCGCGAGAGCTCTTGCCCCCCGCTTCGGGCCCGAGGATCTGTTCTACCTGTCTTCGCGGGGCAGCGAGGACGGGCTGTGGCGATATCGGGACGGAAAAGTGCTCGAGGTCTGGAAGGGTACCGAAGTGCCTCTCATGGAACCGGCGGCCGTGTCGGCGGATGGTTCCGCGGTTGCCCTGATCCTCCGGCAGAACGGTCGGCAAGTGCTCCACGTGCTGAGTTCGGACGGGGCCCAGGTGCGCGCGCTCTCCAACGCTGTCGACATTCGTGGCTCGGTGTCATGGTCGCCGGACGGAACGTGGATCGTCGCCGGAGGATTGGATGCCGAGGGCCAAGCCGGGCTGTTCAAATTCAGCGTCGACGAGGACATCGTCGAGAAAATCGTGGAAGATCAGGCCTACAATCCTGTCTGGTCGCCCGACGGGGACCTCATCGTATACAGAGGCACGCAGGTGAATGCCACCGCACCGCTTATGGGAATCCGTCCCGACGGAACTAAGGTCGAGCTGCCTCGGATCGAACTGTTGACCCGCGGCGAGCGCTTGAGGTTTCTGCCGAACGGGAAGGGCCTGGTCTACATGCAGGGCATGGTCCTCTACCAGGACTTCTGGCTTCTGGATCTGGAAACCATGGAGTCCCGTCAACTGACCCGGCTGGACGATCACCGCCTCATGCGGACCTTCGACATCACCCCCGATGGAACACGGATCGTATTCGACCGGTTGCGCGACAATTCGGACATCGTCCTGATCGACCTCGCCGACCGCTAGCCCTCTACAAGTCTCCAAAGGGGTTCTTGATGATGAAGTTGGCCATGAACACGAAGGTCGATTCGCTCCCGATGCTGTCCGGCGAAATGAGGGAGTACTGGTATTCGGCCATCAGCATCACCGGCATGGGGCCGATTTTTATCATCTTGCCGACACCCAGCCCGATCGGGAAAGTCAGTTTTTCGCCACTGCCCGCTTTCCAGTCGATCCGAACGTGAGGACTGGCGCGAAGCTGCCACGAATCTGGCAGGTGATGCACGGCGAAGTACTGGATGTCCGTGTGATTGATGTCTCTGGCGTGGGCGGCGGCGATCAGCGGATCGTCATCCGACTTGCCGTCGTTGCCGATGCCCCACCAATGCTGCAGATGCGCACCGAACATCCAATTCTCGTTGGCCCACAGACCAAGGGCCGTCGGTCCGGCCTGGTACTGATGCGAACCCAGCAGGTCGTTCTGGGAAGTAGGCAGAATGAACGTCAGGCCCGCGCCATAGGACCAGCCCAGCATCTGGACCTTTCCGAAACCCACCGGCAGGATTGTATCGCCGAATTCGGTGGTGCGGTCGGTGCCGTGGCCGATGGGATCGGTCGGCGTGCCGCCGCTGATCATGCCGCTGGACGGGCCGTTGATCAGGGTTACGACGGGACGGGCGAAAAAGGTATACGTGTCGCCCGCCGGAATGGGCAGAACCGGCTGGAACAGTGTGGTGTTGACGCGATCATCTCCGTCCAGGAGATCACCCGAAACAAGGGTGCGATTGTGCTGAAAGGAAAGATTCCAGATCTGCGCCAGTGGATTGGCGATCTCCTTGCTCAGCTCTTCCATGGTTTTGTCCGCTGCTTCTTCGGCAATAGCACCGGCCGGCCCCAACCCCACAACCGTCAGGACCAGAATTGCAATCATCATCTTCATTTGGTTGGCCTCCCCGCGAGCCTTCGCATGATTTTGAATAATTCAGGACAATTTCGGCCAGATTAGATTCTTTTGCTTTTCCGGTCCACCCTATTTGCAATAAATCGCAACGTCGGACCTGAATTGGCGTATCATTCCCCATCGCCAACCCCAACCCAATCACGGAGCCGTCATGAATAGGGTCCAACGCCATGTCTCGGTCATCCTGCTCATCCTTTGCACCGCCTTTCCGGCCCAAGCGGTCCGGTCTCCTTCCGAAACGAATCTCGAGGAGATCAATCACCACCAGGCCGGCGCCGCGGCGGCCCTGCTCATGGGCGATCATACCTTATTGGAACAGGGTAGAATCGCCGTATCGGGCCATGTCCATGTAAGCGGATGGGGCGCCGACGGCTTCTATGGCGCCTGGGGCCTTTCCGCCCAGAAGAATTTGAGTGAAAAATTCGGCCTGGGCCTGGCCTACGGCTACACCGACGCCCAGCTGCACACACGGGCCTGGGTGCTCGATGTCCAGTACTCTCCCTTGTCCGGACCCACCCCCTGGTTGCATTTGCAGGCCGCTGTCGGCCACCAGGCCCTGGTTTCATCCGAATCGGAAAACGTGATGATCTTCGAGTTCGACAACCCTTGGCCCATTCGAGACGGCAACCCCGAAATCCTGCTGGACGACATGACCTGGACCCACGGGTATCTGAACGCACTGGTCAATGTCCCGGTCTGGAAATTTCGGCCGCAGGCCAGCCTGGGATACGTCCACAGCCACTATTCGTGGTCGGGTTGGGAAATGGTCGTCAGCGGGCAGGAGATCGTGAAAGGGCCCGCCCTGGAAGATTCGGACGATATCGGCACCTGGACCGGATCACTGGGTTTGGGTTTGGACCTGGGACCGGTCAGACCGTACGCGGGTATTGGGGCTTTCTCGGGCAGCGGGCTGTTTCTGGCCCGGATGACCGTTGTTTTCTGAGAGTCTCGTGAGTTGAATAAGGAAGGGAAATCAGTTACCCGAAATTTTCAAGCCCCGAGTCAGCTGAAACCCAAAGCGAATCGCACCGCCGGTCCGACTTCAGCCATTTTTTCGGCCGACAAGGTCGTAATTATCGAACCGATCCTTCCCTTGGACACCGTTTGCAGGTGATCGCAATTGACCGCACAATCCGTGGGTACGCCATCCAATTCCGTCAAAACCACTTCCGTCGGAATGGAGCGGATGGTTCTGGTCACCGGAGCAATAGTCACTTCGTTGAGGTACTCGATGATGGTATCCCTGGTCAAAATCAACACGGGCCGCTTTTTATCCGGTTGTTGAAATCTGTACCAGCGAATTTCGCCTCGTATCATTCTTCACCCCACACCTGTTCGGTTTCCCAATCTCCGAATTCTTCGGAAACCCGTGGGTGATTTTCATAACCAAGGCGGTGTTGCTTTTCCTGCAGCTGCCGATGGTGTTTGGCGAGGGCATCCCTCAGTGCCTGCCGTGTAAATGCGGAGCGGTTTGTTTGCAGCTCTTCGGAGACACGGTCCACCGCAGCAACGAGATCATCGTCGAGTGTCATTTGGATTGTTCTCATAGTTACTCGATTCCATGGTCAGGGTTGTGGGATCCGACCCTTCGCTTATGTGTATAATTATAGCTATAATAATACACATTCAGGTGGGTATCAACAGGGATTACAGGCCAAACACAAATTCAGAGGCACAACCAGACAAGAAAATTAGGTGGAAATGGGTGCACGGAATATAGTATAGTTTTTTGATAGGATATATTCATCAAATAAGGGGAGTTGATTGTGACCACGCATAAGACATTTTGTTTAGTCATCGGAATCGCCATCACCGTTCTCTTCGCCCCCACAGCAATGGCCGCCTGGCCCACCGGTGAAACGACCATCGCCACCAACACCAGCCAGTATCTGCAGGCGGGCGTCATTGATGATGAAACCGGAGGCGCCATCCTCACCTGGTTCAGCTCCAACATCCTTATGGCCCAGCGCTTTGCTCCCGACGGGACCATGCTTTGGACTGCGGGAGGGGCCGACGTGGGCGACCTCACCAACGCCTGGCTGTACGGCAGATCAGTGGTCGCCGACGGGAGCGGCGGATTCATCTACGCCTTTCGGCGGGACAACGACATCTACGCCCAGCATGTGGACAGCACCGGCGCTGCCGACTGGGATCATTTGGGGTACGGGTTCCCCAATCCCGTGCCGGTGTGCACCAATCCCGCCAATCAGTATCACCAGAGTATGGACACCGACGGCGCCGGGGGCGTCATCATCGCCTGGACGGACTACCGTGACGGCAACATGATCATCCATGCCCAGCATATCGATGCGACCGGCACGCCGCAGTGGACCCTGGACGGGGTTCCCCTCGGCACGACGGCACTCAGCCACATCTATCCCCTTGTTCTTGCCGACGGTTACGGCGGGGCGTTCGTCTCCTGTAATGCCTATGTCTCCGGGGGATGGTCGTACGTCTATTGCCAGCATGTCGATGCGACGGGCACCACCACGTGGGGTCCGGACGGCATCCAGGTTTCCGAGACCCATGCCGGTTCCATTCCGACCGCCACTAACGATCACAACTGGAATCTGCTGAGCGACGGGGCCGGTGGCATCCTCTCGACCTGGCGGCACACCCCCTACACGAATCAGGTTTCCATCCAGGCGAGTCGTCTCACCGCGGCCGGCGCCAGGGTCTGGGCCGACTCGGTCGTGGCCCTGACGCCCGCGTTGCCGAGTGAGATAATCGCGGGCTCGACCACGTCCGCGGCAACCGGGGACGGAGGCCTGGTCTCGGGCTGGTCCGAGCCGCGGAACTTCGCCGTGTCCGGTTACGATCTCTTCATCAACCGCCTGGACGGCGCCGGGAATCTGGTGTGGTCCGCCTCGACGGCCGGAATCCCCCTCTGCACCGAGACCAACAACCAGAACACCCTGGCCCTGTCCGTGGACCCCGCGGGCGTGACTTGGGCGACGTGGAAGGACGGTCGTTCCGGTAGCTGGCAACTCTACAGTCAGCATATCGACGCCGGCGGCACGGCTCTGGGCGCGGTGGACGGCGATGCGTTCGACCTGAATCGCGATCCTGTCACCAGCGGCCCCGTCCAGGTTTCCGGCGGGGTGTTCGTGGCCTATTCCGACAAGCGTAACCCGGCTCCCGACATCACCACCAACCTCTACGCCAAGGTTCTTGGGGGCCCGGTTTCCGCCGTGGGGCCGGTCTTTGCCTCGGACCTGACCTTGTCTCCCAACTGGCCCAATCCCTTCAGTTCCGAGACCAGGATCGGCTATGCCACCGGTCGGCCGGGTTTCATCGACCTGTCGGTCTACGATTTAAGGGGGCGCCGGGTCCGAACCCTGTTCGGCGATGCGGTCGATTCCGGGGACCACGTTGCCAGGTGGGACGGCCGGGACAGGCAGGGCAATCCCTTGGCGGCCGGGGTGTACTTCGTGCGGTTGCGGTCCGGCGGCGAGATTGTTTCGCGGCGCATGACGCTTCTTCGCTGAAATGTAATCTAAAAGGTCTCAAACCAGACTCAAGTCTATTGATAGAACTCACTTCCCCACGAATAGGATAATTGTGCCCACCACCCATTAAGGTTGTTTTTATAACTATTGACATTTCGTTTGTTGTACTTTAAACTATTGTCAATCAAACAAAGGAGTCGCCATGTCCGCCCCCAATGACATTCCGCTCACTTTCGAAAACGTGCCCCACGAGGCTCTCATGAACATCCTGTGGACCGGCACCCTGCTCAAGCGCACCGCGCGCACCTTCTTCAGGGAAGCGCCGTTGACCGAGGCCGAATTCAATCTGCTGATGGTTTTGCACCACAGCTCTGATTCCCTGAGCCAAAAGGACCTGAGCGAGCGCCTGCTGGTGGACAAATCCAACATAACCGGGCTTATCGACAGGCTGCAGAAATCCGGCTACATCATGCGCAACCCCGTGCCGAACGACCGGCGGCGGTACGACATCACCTTGACGGAGGCGGGCCGCAAGCTGATAACGCGAGCAGATCCTGTCTATCATCGGCTGGTGGACCAGGTCATGGACGGCCTGAGCGAACGTGAATGCCGTACCCTGGTCAGCCTGACCCGCAAGGTTCGCCAGGGGCTGCGTGCGTCGAATCTCGTCTACCCCGAGGGAGGTTGAAGTCATGGAAGTGTTGTACATCCTGTTTGGTTTGTTGTTTTTCGTGACTGGTCCGATAGGCCTGATCGTCGCCATCATCGCTTTCCGCCGGGCGGGTCGCCTGCAACGGGAGTTGTTCACGTTGCGGACCTCGATGGCAGCGGATTCTCCCGCTGAATCGACGGCAACGGCCATGGCCAAACCGGCACCGGCCCAACAACCGGCACCGGCACCTCCGCGTGCCGAACCTGGCGCGCCTCCGGCTCCGCCCAGACCGGCTCCCGGTGCTGCAAAAACCGGCACTCCTCGCAAGGTCCGCGATCTCGAAGCGGTGCTTGGCGGTCAATGGCTGACCTGGGCGGGCATTCTGGCCCTGTTCTTCGGTTCGGCGTTTTTTCTGGGGGTCGACCTCGGGGACAACGTTCTGTCGGGGTGGCCCCAGATCGGTATCGGCGCCCTGGTGGCCGTCGCCTTTCATCTGGTCGGTCGGCGCCTGTGCCTGCGCCGCGAAAAACTGTTGGGCCTGGGTCTGTTGGGCGGTGGTGTGGCGCTGGCATTCCTGGTGATCTTCGCTGCCTACGGCTTCCATCATCTGGTGCCCCTGGTGGTGACCTTGCCTCTGCTGTTGGTGGTCGCCACGCTGGGCGCCCTGGTGGCCTTGCGGCACGATTCGTTGACGATCGCCTCGTTGACCCTGATTGGCGCAGTGGTTACCCCTGTGATTCTGGTAAATCTTGCGGGTGAAGCGGCAGCTTATGACAGCCTCCTGCCGTATCTGATCGGGGTCAACCTGGGCGCGGTTCTGGCCGGTCTGCGGCGACGCTGGGCAGGTTTGCCTCTGGCTGCATTTGTCGCCACCGTGGTCCTGGTCGCCGGATGGTGGGATGCCCATCCCCGTTACGACATCTGGGTGTTTCTGTCGGTGACCGGCTCCTGGCTGGTGCATGCGACGGCTCCCTGGTTGCAGAAAGAGAGACAGCGGGTCTGGAGCTACGCACGAGCCGCGGTTCTGACGGCCAATGGTCTGTTCTTTGCGCTATTCTGCCACGCCCAGTTGGCAGCCGGAGGACCGGGCGCCCGAGGCGGCGCGATCTTCACCCTGGCCGTCATCTATGTCGGTCTGAGCATGGTGATGAAACGCCGACGCGGCGAAGATCCGGCCACTCGCCTGGCATACACGACCGGGGCCGCCCTGGCCGCAATTGCGGTACCGGTGGTGCTCGACCTGGTTTGGGTCACCGTGGGATGGACGGCGCTGGCAGCCATCCTGTTGCTGGCGGGGCTGCGTGAGCGTGACCTGTGGCAACGCGCCACCGGCCTGGCGATTTTGGCGATCGGACTGCTGCGGGTTGCCTTCGTCGATGCGCCGTTGGCGGCAAGCAGAAACATCCCGTTTTCACCCTTGATCAACGGTGAGTTCCTGGCCGGTGTGGCAACTCTCGCCCTGATCGGGTGGACCTTCTGGGCCTACTACCGTTATGCCGACCGTCTGGTTGCGGCCGAACTGAAGGCGCGCCCGGTGCTCTTGTTGACGGCGGTGGTGACTCTCCTGTGGCGTCTGTCATTGGAAGTTGCGGCGTTCTGTCGGTGGGGCGCCGGGGATTCGCCCTATGAGACCGAACCGGCCGTCTGGTTGTGGGTGTTGCTGTTGTGGACGGTATATGGTCTGGCGGTGATCCTGTCCGGCCTGCGCGCCCGATATGTGCTGTTACGCCGCACCGGATATCTGATTCTCGCCCTGGCCGTTCTCTGTACGCTGAATTTTGTGACCACCATCGATGCGTTCCGGGAACTATCCTACCTGCCGGTTCTGAATCTGCCTCTTCTGCAAGGAGTGGCGTTGACGGCGGCTCTCGGCATGTTGGCCTGGCGATTGCGAAAGGACGCCGGGTCGCTGCCGGCCGGCGAAGCGGGTTTGAGGACACCGGTCATGCTGCTGGCCATCATTCTGCTATTGATCAAAATCTCGGTGGAAGTGGTGGCGTACTTCAAGTATGGCGGCCTGACACCGGCGCCGAATCTTGTTTTCAAGAGTCAGCTCAGTCTGTCGGTCGTGTGGGGACTTTATGCGGGCGTAGTCATCTGGGCAGGGTTTGCACGCCGCTTCAAACCCGTTCGGCTGCTGGGAATGACTATGCTGGGAATAACGGTGCTCAAGGTCTTTCTGTTGGACATGCAGTCGTTGGACCGCGGTTACCGGATTGTCGCCTTCCTGGCCCTTGGCGTGCTCTTGTTGATTGTCTCGCTGTTGTATCAGCGGGAGCGTCGCGCAGGGGAAGCTCAGGTTATTGAAAAAAAACCTTAAAACATGTAGATTCATTGGGCAAAAACAGGGGCATGACAATGATGATCAAAGGGGATTATGATGAAAACCACCACTAGGATCTTTTTGTTTTTCCCATTGTTCCTGGCCGTGTCTGCAATACCTGCTTGGGCCGATTCCCCTATTCTGACGGTCTGGGCCAATCCCGGTTACGGCACCTGGGTCTTTGACGGATCAGACCCCACACCAGTGGTCATCAGCTTCCCTGCCGGCGACCCACTCGGCATCGGATTCAGTTGGCTGGGCAATGCCGACCCATACGGTGGAACCATAGCCGGATACCGGTTTGGATGGGACATTATGGACCCAGGCGACCCCAACGATCCGGGATGGGCGAGTGCAGATTTTGGCCCGTGGGAGTTTACGGCGCAAAAGGTATTCAGTGACGGCTTGCATAGCTTCACGTTGGTCGTTAAGGATACTGCCGGTGCTACAACGATGGCTTCATTTATCATTGATGTGCAGGACCCTGTTGGCACAATTTCGGTTTCCTGGGGGCAACTGAAAGCCGGGTTTTGGAAATGATGGATTAACGCCGGCTTCAAAACGATTCACTGCATAATTTGAGACTTGGTCGAACACCTGCCCTCGGTTTAAGGAGGTCCGGACCTACCGGCAGGCCGAACCTATGTTCTGGGCCATGAATGGCAGGTCCGACAGATTGACCAGGCCGTCCGCGTTGAAATCGCTGCGGTAATCGTAACTGCCGAAAAAATCACCGGCAAACAGCTGGACATCGGCAAGGTCGACCTTCAAATCGCCGGTGATGTCCGGACTGTTGAAGTAGACGCCTTCCAGCAATTCGAGATGCTGATTGGGACAAAACCCCATCATCGCCAACAACAGATGGGTCGCCTCGCCGGGTTCGCGGTGGCCGCCGCCCTGGATTTCCGGGGTCCAGGTCACCCAGCCCTCTGAATCACTGGACAAGACGACCTCGTTGATTCCGCAGATGACTTCCGGTCCATAGAGCAATTCCACATGCACGTAAGGGAAGGGCGGGTCGCTGGTCCAACTCTCGACGCGGAAGTGCAGCACCGGGTTGATCTCCTGTCCGGAGGACAAATACGAAAATATCCGAACCTCACCGTCCGGCAGCACGCAGAACGATATAGGCCCAGGGGGATCCCAACTGTAGTCCTGGATCATCTCGATCGTTGGAACGCAGGCCTGAATGGGGCTGAAGAATCCCGCGGCCGAAACCATCAAAATTGCGAGGGTCATCAATATCTTCATGATCAGTCATCCGGTTCCCAGGGGTCTTGAAAACGAAACGACTTCGAAATTGGGGATTACATTGAGTATAGCAAATCAATTGCCTGCGGGCAATTCAGACAATTTGACAGCTCAAAATCAATGTTGATATAATCAACTCTTCCTTTGGGATTGGTGGGTGGCATTTCGTCGTCGTGGTGCAATGATTCATTGCTCCAGCACCCCTGATCATCAGAACCCTGCTCGACAACATCGGAGTTTTGACGTGAAGAACCTCCTCGCCCTCTGTCTTGTGCTCATCCCCCAGCTTGTTTTTTCCCAAACCGATGTCAGCGGCAACCAGTCCGGTACCTGGACCGCCGCCGCTTCGCCCTATCGTGTCATCGGTGAGATCGTGGTGCCCGGCGGCCAGACGCTGATCATCGAACCTGGTGTGGAAGTCAATTTCCAGGACCACTATAAATTCACGGTCAACGGTTACCTGGAGGCGGTCGGGGCGGAAAACGATTCCATCTATTTCACCACGGACATCCCCGCTACCGGCTGGGGCGGCATTCGCATAGACTCCACCGACATCAGCCAACTGGGTTACTGCCGGATCGAATACGGCAAGACCGCCGGTGAATTCCCCGACATGCACGGCGGCGGGTTGGCCCTGCTGGGGTCCGACGCCGTGGTTTCCAACTGTGTTTTTGCGGACAACGACGCCACGGCCGACGACCTGGGTATGGGGGGCGCGGTGTATTGCATCAGTACCGGAAGCGGCTCCGGACCGCTGACTCGTTTTACGGATTGCCGGTTCATTCGCAATCACTGCTACGGTGAAGGCGGGGCCATCAAATTCACGGGCGACATGAACACCGAAATCACGAACTGCGAGTTCATTCAGAATGATTGCAATTATGGAGGGGGCGCCATTTCCTGCTATTCGATTTACGGGACGAAACTGACCAGCTGCCTATTTGTCGACAACTACACGATGCACGGTGCCGGTGGCGCTCTGAATACACTCGGCAGCGGCAATGTGCTGTACCTGGCCAACTGCACCATTACCGGGAACACCGCCGTTACCGGTGATGGCGGCGCCGTCAATCTGGCTTACGCCGAGGCCTTCATCGCCAATACCATCGTGTATGACAACCCTGGTATGTTCAGCGACGACATCAACCTGGATTTTGGAGGTTTCGCCGAAATCCACTTCAGCAATCTGACCATGCCGGGGGGTGCGACCGGTGCCAACAACATCGATGTCGACCCCCAGTTTGTCGACGCGGCCAACTACGACTTCCATCTGGCCGAAACTTCGGACTGCGTCAATGCCGGTACGGATTACATCGTTCTCAATGGCGTGACGCTGGTTGATCTGGCGCCGGGGGAGTACTGCGACACGGCGCCGGACATGGGCGTGTACGAATTCTGTTCCGCGTCCGGGGTGGAGGACCGCTCGTTGTCCCTGTTCGAGGTGGACCAGAACCATCCCAACCCGTTCAGCATCCGCACGGCCGTCAATTACCGGCTGGCCACCGATGTGTTCGTCTCGGCCAAGGTATACGACCTCCGCGGGCATGAGATCCGGACTTTGCTGGGCACCAACCAGGCGGCTGGACCTTATTCGGTTTTCTGGAACGGTTTGAACAACTCCGGGCAGAAAGTCAGCCAGGGTCTGTATTTTTTACGGTTGCAGGCCGGGGATGAAGTGCGCAGCGTGCGGATGTTGCTGACGGATTAGTCGGCTGAATGGAATTGGTCGGCCCCATCGATTGGCATGGTCAGCCCCGTTTCCTTATCATCTTGAGGTAGCATTGTGGGGCAGGAATCCTTGCGAGCCGACACCTGGCAGGCTCAACTGTGAGGTGAAAAACCATGTCTATACGGCAAATTCCCAGATCCATTCCGTTTCTTTTTATTCTCATTCTCACCCTCTTGACTGGCTGTTCCGACACGACCGAACCTGTACTGGACCAGAATGACGGCTCCGGCCGAATCGACCCGGCCGCCGGCTCCTTCATCCTGAAGTCGGTTGACGTGTCCATGGCAAACGGCCGCTTCGGGCGGCTTGACCTGGTGGGTTCGGATCTTGAGCTCGACGACGACGGCTTCCACATCGACCTGACCGTGGCCGTGCGCAACGCCGCCAACATCGGGTTGCCCGGACCGGTCACCCTGTGGCTGGGGCCCTTCAATCCCAACTCCGTTTTCGTAGCCAATCCCGACACGAGCCTACCGGTCGGATCCCTCATTCCGATTGACGGTTTCATTTACGATGCGGAATTCGGCGACGACCACATCCTCGAACCCGGCGAAACGTCGGCGGGAAAAACCTGGCGCTTCCGAACGCCGGATCAGGACTCGTTTTCCTTCGGCATCCGGGCCGTCACCAGCGCCGATCCCAACGGCCCGGTCATCGCGGGGATCTGCTTCATGGACCCGAACCGCAACGGTGTGCTGGATCCCGGCGAACGTACCCTGGCGCTCGGCCATATCAACGTCACCGCCCCGGACAGCAAGCAGACCGTGATAACCATCGGCGGCGAAGGTCGTTACGTCTACCCGCTACATACAGCCGGGTTGCATCGTGTGGAGTACATTCCCTTTGACACCTTTGCTCCCCTGGCCTACAGCACGCCGAATCCTCGTCACGTGCTCATCACACCTGGTCCGGACGGAGTGCTCCGC
>JBDLKA010000014.1:0-52737 GCA_039714075.1 Candidatus Krumholzibacteriota bacterium
GGATGGGCTCCGTTCAAGACCGTCGCGACCGGAACGTTCTCGGGTTCGTCCACGTCGCTGATACCCATCAGGATCGTCAGCTGGTACTGCCCGTCCAGGTCGAAATCGTCCGGCGTAGCCTTGAACACCGTCAGCCCGTACCAACCGGCGGTCGCGATGCTGATGGTGAAGAACTCTCCCTGTCCCGGACCGGCCATATAGGACGAGGCGCCGAACATGGCGTCCTGCCGTCCCATCAGCCCGCTGGCGTAATCATGCAGGTCCATGCCCCAGTCCACCGCCGGACCCAGGTTGTCCACCCGGAAGGCGTACACGTCCGGCACCAGGTAGATGTCGTAGATGTGGAGCATGTTGGAAGCAAACATGCTGTAGGGACCGTAGCGGCCGTGCGTGGGCTGGGGCAGGGTGGTCGAGCCGACGGCCTCGACCGTGTATTCTTCGGATCCCAAAAGATTGGTCACCCCGACATCATAAACACCCGGGGCCAGGACGCGATTGTTGACCAGCAGGTAATCCGTTTCCCCCGCGGAAGACCATGAACTGCCCAGGTAGTCGTTGAAGCCGTCCTTCACTCCAACGAGCGGGTTGTGGAAATCGAGATCGTAATCACTGCCCGGCCCCTGGGTCAGGACCATGCCTTCCCACTGGTGGGCGCCGGTCTGAATGCGGTAGCCGTCGCAGTTTCCGAACCAGGGTTCGCCCGAGCCCAGGGACGGATAGCCGCCGATAACCGGACCGGGATAATGATGGCTGTACACCTGACCGGGAGCCAGTTCCAACGGCGACCAGCAGTACTGCTCGGTGTAGACGTTATTGCTTTCGTAGATCTCGTGTATGACCTCGGTGTGATCCAGCTCCATGGTCAGGGCGTGCCGCCCGCCTGGAATTTCCCGTCCGATCAAGCCGTAGTGCTTGTACAATCCCGGACCTGGTAATGCGGGCAGTAGGTAGGGGTAGTACCAGTAGTCCATGCCGTCCTGATAAACGGCCAAATCCGCCACCGGCGACGGTGTGAAGCTGTAGTTATGCGCCCCGAAACTGAGGTAGGTTTCCGGCACATATCCGTGCAGGGTGTCGGGCAGGACAACAAGCGAACCCGAGGGCGGCGGATCCGGCGTGGGCACCAGTTCCGAATGCCAGTAGTGGGGCGGACGGTCAGGAAACAGGTCCGGCGGCATGGGCTCGATGCTCAGGGTCAAATCCACCGGCCCCATCCCTTCGTCCGGGTTACGGTAGATGACCAGTCCGTAATATCCGGTCATGGTGATTTCCCGGCTGAGGCGAATGTCCCCATTCTCATCACTGAAAAACCATACCAGAGAGAGGTCCGACAAACCAATTTCGGTGGTGCTGGTGTGGAACATACCCATCGCGAATTCGATGCCGGTATTCAGGGAGTCCGTCGCCGAAACCGTGACATAGCCGATGGCTTCGGAATACGTATCCCATATTTTCAGGCATTCATTGGCCGCGAAGGACACCGTCGTGTTCATTCCCACCCAGGCCGGCTCGCTGATCACCTGACGGATCTCGAAGCCCTGGTCCCCCTCGTAATGGGTGACCCCGACGTCATAGTCGGTGACCCCCACCGTGTTGCGATTGACGATGATCGCATCCAGTTTCCCGGCGAGGAAGCCCGAGTTCACGATCGGCGTCAGGAATCCGTCCTCCGATCCGGTCGAGGGCGCGAAAAGGTGCAGGTCGTAGTCGTTGGCCGGGTCGTCACCGTTCAGGACGATCGCGTTCCACCACCCGGTGGTCGTGAAACGGAACCCGTCGCAATTCAGCCCGATGGGTGAGCCGTCGATGATGGAAAAGGTTCCACCGAACGGCGACGGAGGGGTTTGCCGCCAGGTCGGAATCGACGGGCTCAACACAAAGGGCGTGAAAACGAACTGGTGGGCCCACCAGTTATCGGTCTCGTCGCTTTCCAAAACCAGGTTTTCGTCATCGTGAATCACTTCCAGGGTGTGACGCCCCCCCCGGGCCGACATGGGGCCGGCGTCCCAGGCAATAAATGCTCCGCCGGGGGGGGTCGAGCTCAGTGTCCAGTAATTCCCAAAGCCGACTCCGTCCAGGGCAAAGGCCCCGCTATGAATGTCGGGAGTGGCCCCGGTTCCGTTGTTCTGCCCGATCATGTTCCAGTAGATCGTATCCGAATTGCCCGGCAGGGTCGCCGAAACCGTTGCCGGAACCGAGGTGGGGTTGGCCGTGGTCGGGGTGAGTGGATAGATCATCCGAGTGGCGTCGTACTTGTAGGTAAGATTCGGCAACTGGGCCGCCGCCCCCGCGGTCAGGAACAGGACCAGCAGAATGGGTGCCGTAATTCGGTAGAACATGACGGCCCCCTTATTTGTGGTCTTCGCGAACCATGGGCACGCCCTTGGCCGGCGGTGCTTCCATCCGGGTTACGATGTCTTCCAGCTCGGCCACCAGTTCGGTGTTGCCGTCCTGCCGCGCGTAACGCAGCTGGATGCGCATCATCTCGATCCGGCTCTCGCGTTTGACCTTCGCGGCCTCGCGCGCCAGCGCCATGGCCTCGTCGTCGCTGATCGCGGCATCATGGCGACGCTTGAGTTCCGCCACCCGCAGACTTGCCGACTCCATGGCCGCCTGGATTTCCAGCATCATCGGAGAAAGCTCCCGCGCTGGAGCAACAGTCTCGCCCGACTCTACGGGCCTGGCATCCACCTTGACCGGAGGATCGGCGGCCACCGCCAACGAAGCTGTAACCACAAGCAGGAATATCGCGATCGTTTTCATGACTTCTCCCATCGTGTTATTTCACAACAACCAGTTTATGGACATCCCGGTGCAACCCCGCATGGAAGGTTGCCAGGTAGACTCCGCTGGCCACGCGTCGCCCCGCATCATCGGTGCCGTTCCAGACCGCGGCGTGACGACCGGCCGGCATCGCTCCATCGACCAGACGCCGCACCAGCGCGCCCTTCACGTCGTAGATCTCCAGTTCGACTTCGGCCCGGGCCGCCAGTTCATAGGAGATCGTGGTCTGGGGATTGAATGGATTGGGAAAAACCCCCGTCAGGGCAGTCGCCGACGGCAGGTCGGGTTCATCGGTCACATCACTGATCCCCTGCAGGATCGTCAGCTGATAGGAACCTTCCTTGTCGAACTCGAAGGGTCCGGTCTTGCACACGGCCAGGCAGTAGTATCCCGCCGTGGTGATGTTCTCGGTGAACCACTCCGCGCCGCCGGGGCCGGTCCGGTTGGACAACGCGCTGCCGAGGACCTGCGTCCTGGCGATCCGGTCCACGTTGTTGGGGTGAAGAGCCAGCTCCCAATCCGCCGTCCCGGCCAGGTTGTCCAGGCGGAAGGCGTGGACATCGGCCTCGAGGTAGATGTTGTACAGGTGGAGCATGTTCGACACGGGCATGGTGAACGGACCGTAACGGCCGGAAACCGGAACGGGCAGGTTGTTCGACCCCACCGCTTCGATGGTGTAGGGCTCGTCGCCCTGGAAATTTTCCACGCCGATATCGTGCAGCATGGACGGCAAACGGTGGTTGTTGAAGACGACGTAATCGGTTTGACCCAGAAAACGCGCCGACCCGCCCAGGTAATCGTCGAAGCCGTCTTTCACTCCATCCAGGGCGGTGTGAATCACCAGGTCGTAATCACTGTTCGGTCCCTGGGTCAGGACCATGCCCTCGAATTCGTTGTAGCCGGTGGGAATGCGGTAGCCGTCGCAGTTGTAGTGCAGCACATGACCCACACCCACGGTTTCCCAGCCGCCCGAGGCCGGCCCCGGTCCGGGGCGGCTGTTCTGTTGGCCCGGTCTAAGCTCGAGCGGCGACCAGCAGTACTGCTCGCCGAAGTGGTTGTTGCTCTCGAGGATCTCGTGGATGGACTGCGTGTAATCGGTCTCCACGGTCAGGGTGTGGCGGCCCCCGGGAAATTCTTCCGCCGAGGTATCGTTGGTCCCGATAATGTCCAAAGGGCCCAGCGGCGGGGTCAGGTACGTCACGGGGGAGTCGATGATCCCATCGCGGTAGACAGCGACGTCCACCGCCGGAGAACCGGTGTTGCTGAAGTTATATACGGCGAAGTTGAGATAGGTCCGGGGGGCATACCCGTGCAGGGTGTCCGGAAGTACGGGAAACATCCCCGCGGTTATCGGCATCGGCGTCGGCACCAGGGATGAATGCCACCCGGGCATATCCCACGGCCGCGGATCCGGCGGAGTGGGCTCGATAACCAGGGTTTGGTCCACCGCTTGCCCGCCGGCGTATTGGTGGCGATGCAACACCAGCCCGTAATACCCTGTGGCGGTGAATTCATGGCTCATGCGGATTTCACCGATCTCACCATACGTGACCCACCCGGGAACGTCCGACATCCCGACAACGGTCGCGTCTTTGTCGATCCAGCCTACCCTGAACGGGATGCCGGTTCTCAGGGAATCGTCCACCGCCACCGTTACCCAGCCGGTATCCCCGATATAGGTATCCCAAATTTTCAGGTACTCGTCGGCCCCGAAGGTCGCCGTTGTTTTCATCCCCACCCAGGCCGACTCGCTGACCACCTGTTCGATGACGAACTGTCCCGTGCTGTTATCGGATTTTGTAACCCCGACATCGTAGTCATTGACTCCCACGGTGTTGCGATTGACGAAGAGCGCGTCCAGATAGCCATTGAGGCCATAGGAAAAGGCCAGGCCGCCGATGAACCCGTTTTCCGATCCCGTGGAAGGGTTGAAAAGTTCCAGATCATAATCGGCTTGGGAACTTGCGGCATAGAGGGTGACCGCATTCCACCAGCCCGTGCTGGTGAACCGGAATCCGTCGCAGTTGGAATAGATGGGGGACCCGTCGATAATCGACGTGGTCCCTCCGTCGTCCATCGGTGGCGTGCCCCGGATCTTGGGTGTGCCTACACTCAACACGTAAGGCGTGAATACGAACTGATGGGCCCACCAGTTGTCGGTCTCGTCACTCTCCTGGACGAGGTCCGGATCATCATGAACAACTTCCAGGGTATGCCGGCCGCCCCGCACATTGAGGGCGCCGTTGTTGTAGTTGAAATAGGTGGCGCCGGCGTTCACGGCCGACGACTGGTTCCAGACAAAGAAGTTGTCACCATCAAGCTTGAACGTTCCGCTGATGGGCGTGACGGTGGAGGCCGCCCCGTTGTTCTGTCCGGACAGATTAAAATAAATCGCGTGCGCGTTGCCGGGCAGGGTCGCCGGTACCGTGATCGGAATGGGCGCCGGTACGATGTTGGTGGGCGTTAGCGGATAGGTCATGCTGGGATCATATTTGTAGGTGAGATTAGGCTCCTGTGCTGAAACCGGCGCAACCGCCGTCGAAACAAACGCCAACATTCCCGCAAGACCAATGATCGCCTTCATGGTTTTCCCCCATCGTGACGGATGCACCCGGACTCCGAGGGTGGGCCGGGCGCTCTACCAGGTGGGACGTGGGAGAGAATCGAAAATCACATGGTTCGGTGAAAATTAATCGGGAGGTGGCTCGGCAGCCGGACGCAGCCGGCGGCGCAGGGCGATGAAAATTGCGACAATCACGACGGCGGCCGCCAGAAAACTACCCGGCGTTCCCCGCGGGTCCCGGACTTCCAGATCCACCGCGACGGCTCCATCCCCAACCACAACGAATCCCGCCCAGTAGAAGGGATGGGCCGTGGCTGGCTTTTCCCGGATCGCTTCCTGCGCCCTGGCCAGGGCCGTCGCCACGTCATGGCCGGCGGACAGTTCCGCATAGAATTCCTTCATCAGCGCCGCGGTGGCGCCATCGTCCACGGGCCACAGACTGGCCACCACCGTCCGAACGCCCGCGATGAGGAAGGCGCTGGAAAGTCCCAGCACTCCTTCACCCGAAAGGATGCGCCCGGACCCGGTTTCGCAGGCCGACAGAACGGCCAGCCGGGCTTTCAAATATTGATCCGCGATGCGTCCGGCCTGGATCCGGTCCCCGGGGTCGTTGACATCCAGGATGATCTCCGAAGACCAGGGCCGCTGGTCGTCGACCCTGGCGTGGGTCGCCAGATGCAGGATGTCATAGCGCCTGAGGTCTTTCGGAACCAACCGGTCCCCGGTTTCGCCACCGACCCTCAGATCGACCCCGTGGAATTTTTGGGCGAGATGCCGCACTTCGCGGACCGCCCCGGGCAAGGGTTTTCCGGCAGGTGTTTCGGCCCCCGCGGCGGCCAGGATTCCCCGAACGCGGGGGTTGGCCGGGGTTCTTCCGCGGCGCTTGTATTCGAGGATTTCGGCGGAGGGAATCCGCATCCACACGGGCCGGGTTTCTTCGTTCGATCCGGGAGCCACGAACGACAGCGGCGCCAGGTTCAGCGGTCCGTCGGGAGCAAAGATGACCCGGCGGCTGCCGGCGATCAGATGGGCGATCGGTCCAAAAATGTCGTCGCCCAGTTGGGCGCCGGCGGCTTCCACCACCTTCCGGGCCCGGTCCGAGCGATCCGGCGGCGGTGCGGTGGCGAGCATCTCATGAAAAAAGCGCAGCCGCTTGGCCAGCGTTTTTCCGTCAGGCAGAACAACCACCCGGCATTCGGTTTTGGTCACCGCGAAGAGAATGGATTCCGCGGGTCCGACGTACGTGTCCAGAAACAGTTCGCCGTCTTCCAGGATTTCAGTCTGCATCGACCCGAGGGTCGTGGCCGGCCGATCCGTGGCGCGGTCCCAGATTCCGATCCGCTCGGCCAGGGTGCGCGCCTTGAAGACCTGGATCGCGTCGAAGGCGGCCGCGGCGCTGTCCGGTCCGCCGACCGCAAGGGTCAGGGCCGCTAGCTGGGTGTAGACCACTCGTCCGGCCGTGCCGCGCTGCTCCCGCCACTCCGGATCGGTGGGCGCGTTGCGGGTGTCGGCCCAGGCTATGGCGGCGGCCTGTAAATGGGTCAGGGCCTCTTTCGGTTTCCCCAGCGCGCGTTCGGCTCCAGCCGCCCCGGCCAAAGCCATCATCCGGTGTCCCTGCAGGCCCGCGGTGGTCGCGGCGTCGATAGCGTATTGATATCGCGCCAAAGCTTGTTCGGGTTGCCCGGTCTCCAGCAGGCGATCGCCCAAAGACAACTCGAATTTGATCCGTCCGGCGCCATGAAGACGGCCTTGGCTCCTTTTTTCTTCATCGAGCAGTGCTTCCAGGGCTACTGCCGAGCTGTCCATTTCCGCCAGTGTCCCGGCGTAACCGATCATGCTTTCGATCCGGTTTTGGATATCCAGGCTCGCGTCGTCACGCCTCAGAATACGCCGGTGAATGGCCACTGCTTCGTGGCGGCGTCCCTGCAGGCGGCGGACATCGGCCAGAACCCGCAGGACAAAGGCTTCGCGATCGAGAAAACTTCCCGCCTCGCATTCCTGCAGCAATTGCGTGAGCAGCGCGGCCGCCTCGTCCAGCCGGCCCAGATGCATCAGGCAATTCGCCTCGTTGGTTCCGCTGGAAACCGCGTCCTGACGCTGGCTGATCTGAAGCTGCAGTTCCCGCGCGCGCCGGAAGTGATTCAGCGCCACGCCCGGGTCACCCAGCGAGAACTCCAGCGCACCCGTGTTGTTCTGCGCCAGGGCCTCGACCGCCTTGTAGCCGATGCGCCCCGCCAGGTCGGCCACCTCTTTGTAGGTGGCGGCGGCCTCCGGGAAACTTCCGTCCAGTTGGAGCACCGCGCCCAGCCCGTTGAGGGTCCAGACCACCGCCGCGGTGTCGGCGAGATCCTGGAAAAGCCGGACGGCCAAGCGGTATTCATCCGCCGCGGCGGTGTACCATCCTTCCTGCCCGTCCCGGTAGGCCAGACCGACCCGGGCCCAGGCTTCGTGGCGATGGTCTTTCCGGGCCAGGGCAATCGCAAGCTGCCTGCGGTAGATGAGCTCCGCCTCGGTCGATCTTCCCTGTTGTTCCACCGCGTACCCAAGCCAGCGCAGGGAATCGCACCAGCGCAGGGAATCTTCCAGGGCTTCGGCTAAGCGGGCCGCTTCGCGCAAAAGGGGCTCGCCTTTTTTTGGCTGGCCGAAGGCGGCCCAAAGGCGGCCCAGTTTGGAGACCAGAGGCAGGGTGAACGCGGAATCTTCGGCGGCGCGAGCCCGGGCGAGGCGGGGCTCGATATAGGAGGCGGCGGCATCGACCTGACGGGTGGAATGCAGAGTATCGATATGGGCCAGGATTTGGTCCCGGGATTGGGGCGAATCCGCCCATGCAGCCGTTGCGATCAGAACGCCTGTGGCAGCAATAATAAGGACCCAAATCCGGGCCGGGGAGCAGCGTTTCGGCATGACGGCTCTCGTTTGGCTCAACCGGGGCGATGCGCCTGGTCAGAATCTCCCCAAGTGGTACTCCCTGTCAATGTTGGGGAAGAGTTTTGACCTTGGATTTCCAAAATATTCTCGTCGGATACCCACAACCGGACGGGAGGCGAGCCGGAAGCGGATATCACAGGGCAGGGCAATATTCTCTGTATACAGTACACAGGTGTCCCCGGGGGCACTTTTTTAGTTTAACCTGTTTATTTTCAGTTGTTTACGGTTTTTCGCGTTACTCCATGTTGCTGTTGACAATATTTTTGTTGTCAATAATTTGTCTTTGTAAATAAATATGTTGTCAACTTTTCCGTGTTCAGTGACAATAATTAAGCTCCAATCCAACCACCCCAACCAGGGAATGCCGCCATGCCCCGCAAAAACCTCCACCTCACCCGCCAAAAACTGGACGCCACCCTGGCCCGCTTCGAACCGGTCGCCGACCTGGCCCCGTCCGACAAGGGTTGGATCCGCACCATCCGCCGGGCCCTCGGCATGAGCGGCCGGCAGCTCGCCAAGCGGCTGGGATTGTCCAAACAGAGTGTGGCCCGCATGGAAAAAGACGAAATGACCGGAGCCCTCTCCCTCAAAACCCTCAGCCGCGTGGCCGAGGGCCTGGATTGCGTGCTGGTCTACGGGCTGGTGCCCCGCGAAAGTCTGGAAAAATTGATATATGATCGGGCCCGGACCCTGGTGGGCGGACAAAATGCCAGCACCGACGAAACCACCACCGGGAATCTGGTCGATGATCTGGTCGTCAGGATGCCCCGGGATTTCTGGGACTAGTTGGATACCCAACCAACTTTCTTTTTGCACCCATCCCACCAGCCCCACATACCATTGCCCCCGACCCGGATATCCGTTATCCTCCCCAACCTGAAGCAACCCATACCCAACGGCCCCAGCCAAAGGCCTGCCCCATCATGTTTCATTTGTTCATCTACCTGGCCGTGATCATCTGCGGCGCCAGCGTCCTGGCCCTGGAAATCCTGGGCACCCGCCTGATCGGCCCGGTTTTCGGCGTCAGCCTATACTTGTGGTCGGCCCTGATCGGCGTAACCCTGGCCGCCCTCAGCGTCGGCTATGCCCTGGGCGGCCGCCTGGCCGACAAAAAACCGACCCTGACCAGATTCGCCTTACCCATCGGCCTGGCCGGCCTGTGGACCGTGGCCATTCCCTGGCTCCGATACCCGGTCCTGGATATCACCGACACGATGGGCTTCCGCACCGCCGTCCTGGTCGCGGCCACCATCCTGTTCTTCCCACCGCTGATGCTGCTGGGCATGGTCAGCCCCTACGCCATCCGGCTGAAGACCGCCGCCCTCGAGGAAGTCGGCCGCACCGCCGGCAACCTGTACGCCCTTTCCACTGTTGCCAGCGTCTTCGCCGCCATCGGGACCGGGTTTTTCCTGATCCCCAACATCGGCGTCGCGCGGCTGACCTACCTGATCGGAGTAATATTACTTCTGACCGCGGCGGCGGGCTGGATCATCGACCGCAAGGGCAAGACCGCGGTCATTGCCGCGCTGGTATTACTTGTCGGCGGAGTCGCCGCCTACCAAACCGCCCCCGAAGCCGAAGCCCGCCCCGACGCCGGCCTGCTCGCGGTCACCCAAAGCCCCTACGCCGAAATCCGCGTCCTGGAAAAAAAAGGCCTGCGCTTCATGCTGATCGACGGTAGCCCGCACTCCATCGTCGACCCGGCGGACTGGATCAGCGACTACCCCTACATCGACGTGCTGGAAATCTCGAAAAAATTCTACGACGAGCCGGGCAGGGTCATGGTCGTCGGCCTGGGCGCCGGCAGCGTGATCAAGGTTTTCAATGAGGACGGGTGGGACGTCGAAGCGGTGGAAATCGACCCCGCCGTCACGCAAACGGCCTACGACTGGTTCGGCCTCACCCCGGAAGAAGCGAAGATCCACCACACCGACGG
Organism: Candidatus Krumholzibacteriota bacterium; assembly: GCA_039714075.1. Lineage (GTDB taxonomy): Bacteria > Krumholzibacteriota > Krumholzibacteriia > LZORAL124-64-63 > LZORAL124-64-63 > JAGLCY01. The sequence goes on from JBDLKA010000014.1 coordinate 10,212, forward strand.
CCGCCAGTACTTCATCCAGAACGAAGATACCTGGGACGTCGTCATCATGGACGCCTTCGGCAGCAGTTCGGTGCCCTTCCATCTGGTGACCGAAGAGGCGTTCGCGCTGGTCCATTCGCGCCTGAATGAAAACGGCATCCTGGCCATGAACGTCGAGGCGGTGGGCTGGCACGACATCATCGTGCACTCGCTGGCCGCGACGCTGGCCGGGCAGTTCGCCCACGTCAAGGTCCTGCCCATGGAAGAGCCGCCCAACCGGTTCGGCAACCTGATCATCATGGCGTCGGACCGGCCGCTGGAGCTGGACGACGAGGAATTCCCGCTGCCGACCGAACGCTGGACCCTGGAGTACAACCAGATGCACGCCTGGGACAACAGCTTCATCGTGGCGCCGACGAAAGACATCCCCATCCTGACCGACGACCTCAACCCGGTGGACATCTGGTCCGACCGCATCAACCTCGCCTCGCGCCGGCAGCTTCATTTGTATTTCGACGAAACGGATCCCACCTGGTAGAAACCGGCCCCCGGATCACCTCCGGGGGCCGGCCTTTTCCGGAATCCGAATATTTTCTAGTTACCAACCATCGTGGCGCCCAGGAAGCCCAGCACCTCGTCGATGGGGTTGGCGATGGCCGTCGAGCTGCTGCCGGCGAACAGCAGGCCGATGGCGCCCGGATCGGTGGTTACGTCCTGGATCAACAGCGAACCGGAGTCGCCGCCCGCCAGGAACTTGCTGGCCCTCTGACCGACGATGATCTGGCCGGTGAAGGTCTTGGTGAAGGCCGCGCCGCCGGCGCATTCGTTTTCATAGGCGATGCTGACGGTGCCGTTCAGAGCCGAAACCGTGCTGCGCGTCAGACCGGTGGTCCGGCCGCTCTTCTTGACCGGCTGGCCGACGTAGGCCGCCACGGTCGCCGCGCTCAGGGTGCCGACTTCGAGGATGGCGCCGCTGGGATCGACCATACCGGTGATGATGTTGGCCGTCGAGCAGTCCACGTTGTTGTTCGGCAGGCTGCTGGTGACCACCAGGGTGGCGACGTCGTATCCGTTGGTCGCCACGCAGCCGATGTCGATCAGGCCCGGATGTACGATGGGGTCGCCCGTGGTCGCGACAATGCCGTTGCCGCCCGCAACGATATCCGCTTCGAACACGTGGTAGTTGCTCAGAATCCGCTTGGTGCCGCCGACCTGGATCAGTGAGCCCAGGGTTCCGCCGCAGCAGTAGCCGTTGGCCAGGTCGTAGCGCCAGCCGCCGGTGGTGCCCAGCTGGATGGGAGCGGTCTGTTTGGCCGTGTGGTCGCTGCCACTGGAGGGCGGTCCCCTCATGGCCACGATGCGGTCGGTCACCTGCGTGACAACGCGCACGTCGTCGATGAAGGCGGGGGTGCCGCGCCGGGCCTTGTCGCTGAGGACCAGCACCAGGATGGCGGGCTGGCCGTTTTCATCGACCGTGGTGGCGGTGCCGACCACGTCCGGATCGGCCATCAATGCGGGGGTGTGCCGGTCCTGGATGGCCATGACGGCGCGGATGTTGGGATTAGCTGCACTCTTGAGATAGGAGTCGTCCTGAGCAGGAGCCGGCGGGCCGGTGACGTCCGAATCCGAGCAGCCCCAGATTCCGAACGCGGCGAGAGCGCCGAGGAGCAGAAGTGCGGTCAGGCGTACAGCGAGGGAACGATGAACCATGATGGTCCTCCTGAATTGGATGGCGAGTCCCCTCAGACCCCTGTCCAGCCACCGTACCTTAATTGGAGTTTCTCTGTCAAGATTGTTCTTACATATACGATTACGTAAGCCGTTCTGAAATCATAGATTAGTGGTGGGGTTAATTCAGCGGGCGTACTTCGTCGCTGATGATAAAATCAACAGGATGGCCTTCGATATCCACCCCGATCTTTTCGGCCAGGATATCCGATTTGTACTTCACGTAGACCTGGATGCAGGGCGTGCCGTCGGTAAGCTCGCCGATCGCCACCATGATCACCTCGTCCAGGGCCATGAGGCGATCGACGTTGGCGTTCATCACTTCGTTGATCGGGTGCTGCGGGACGGATTCCGGCACGGGTTTCTCCTTTTCAACTGCCTGGTTGCAGCCGGTAACCAGCGCCAACAATACCACGAATAGAAAAACCGGCCCCCGGAAATAATCCAGGGACCGGTATGTGACCCGAATCAACATTCGGACTCTAGTTGCCGACCATCGTGGCGTTGTAGAAGCTGAGCACTTCGTCGATGGGGTTGGCCACGGCGAGGGAGCTGTTGCCGGCGAACAGCAGGCCCACGGCGCTCGGATCGGTGGACACGTCTTCGACCATCAGCGAACCGGAGTCGCCGCCGGCCAGGAACTTGCTGCCCCTGTTGCTGGTGAAGATCTGGCCGGTGAAGGTCTTGGTGAAGGCGGTGCCGCCGGCGCATTCGTTTTCGTACGTAATGCTCACGGTGGCGTTCAGGCCGGTCACCTTCGCGCGACCCAGACCGGTGGTCCGGCCGCTCTTCTTGACCGGTTGGTTGATGTAGGCGGCCACGGTCGCGGAACTCAGGGTGCCGATCTCGAGGATGGCGCCGCTGGTATCGACCATGCCGTTGATGATGTTGGCCGACGAGCAGTCCACGTTGTTGTTCGGCAACGCGTTGCTGACGACCAGCGTGGCCACGTCCTGCCCGTTGGCGGCGTTACAGCCGATGTCGATCAGGGCCGGCTGGATGACCGGATCACCGGTGGTGGCCTTGCGGCCGTTGCCGCCGTTGACGATGTCGGCTTCGAGCACGTGCCAGTTGCTCAGGATCCGCATGTTGCCGCCGACCTGGATCAGTGAACCCAGGGTGCCGCCGCAGCAGTAGCCGTTGGCCAGGTCGTAGCGCCAGCCGCCGGAGGTGCCGAGCTGGATGGGCGCGGTCTGGATGGCCTTGTGGTCGACCTTGCCGCCGCCGCCGGGCTTGCCCTTCATGGCGACGATGGGCTCGGTGATCTGCGTGATGACGCGCACGTCATCGATAAAGGCGGGGGCGCCGCCGCGGGCGCGCTCGCTGGTGACCAGCAGCAGGATGGCCGGCTGACCGGTCTCATCGATCGTGGTGGCCGTGGCGACCACGTCGGAATCCGCCATCAGGGCGGGGGTGTGACGGTCCTGGAGGGCCATGACCGCGCGGACATTGGGATTGGCGGCACTCTTGAGGTGGGAATCATTCTGTTCGGGAGCCGTGGGTCCGGCAACGTCCGAATCCGAGCAGCCCACGAGGCCGATCGTGGCGACAATCCCAATGAGAAGCAGTGCTGATAGACGGACTATTAGGGAGCGATTAGTCATTTCGGTCCTCCTGTGTCGGGTGGAAAAGGCGAGGCCCCGCATAACGGGGCGAGGCCATCCTACAGCAAACCGAAACCAATAGTCAAGATCGAAAACTGTTCACTGTCGGCCTATTTGCTTTTATCCCTTTAAGTTATGTATATTCCATAGTTTATGGGTGGGAGAAGTCGCAATTTCAGGGTCGGCGGCCAATCAACCAACAGAAAATGTGTCCCTTTTCGCCACACCCGAGCACGTGCTGGCATCGCCGCTCCGTCCCCCTTATCATTGAGGATCTGGAGCGGCCCAACACAAACAGCCCGAAAGGCTTTCATGGCCCCCGACAAGTCCCTGTACATCTCCAAGTCGAAATACCTTTCTGGCCTGCAGTGCCCCAAACTGTTGTGGACCCATTTCAACAACCGCGAAGCGATTCCCGAGACCAACGAGGCCCAGCAGCACATCTTCGACACCGGCCACATGGTGGGCGATCTCGCCAAGCGCCTGTATCCCGGCGGCAAGGAAGTGCCGTTGCTGTTCAAGGCCGACGACGCGCTCGATCTGACCGTCACCGCGACCAAGGATCTGATGAAACGGCGGCTCCCCATTTTCGAAGCCAGCTTCCTGGTCGACGGCCGCTACTGCCGGGTGGACGTCCTGGTGCCGGTGCCCGGCCCGGACGGCGACCGCCTCAGCGGCGACACCTGGGATCTGGTCGAGGTCAAATCGTCGACCCGGGTCAAGGACGTCAACATCAACGACGTCGCCTTCCAGCACGATGCCCTGACCCGCGCCGGGGTCAACCTGAACCGCCTGTACCTGATGCACGTCGACACCGGTTATGTCCGCGACGAAAAGTTCGAGGTCGAGCGGTTCTTCCACCTGGAAGACGTCACCGAACGCGTCCTGCGGCTGATCGACTACGTGCCCTCGGCGGTCAACCGGATGTTCGACGTCATCGGCGGCCCCGACCCCGACACGCCCATCGGGCCGCGCTGCACCAGCCCCTTCACCTGCCCCTTGAAGGAAGCGTGCTGGTCCGTTTTGCCCGACGACAACGTGACCTATTTCTACCGCGCCGGCGCCCGGTCCTTCGGCCTGCTGGACGAGGGCATTTTCGCCATCGCCGACACCCCGGACAGCAAGCTCACTCCCCGCCAGCAGATCCAGAAGAAATCCGTGGCCGCCAACGAGGTCCAGGTGGACCGCACGCCTTTACGCCAATGGCTGGGCGGCCTTGAGTACCCTCTTTACCACCTGGATTTCGAAACGATGAACCCGGCCATCCCGCCCCTGGCCGGGACGCGGCCCTACCAGCGGATTCCCTTCCAGTTCTCCCTGCATATCCAGGACCAGCCCGGCGCGCGACCTCGGCACGTGGAGTACCTGGCCACCTGGAACGACGTCCCGGATCCCGGCGATCCGCGGCCCGGCCTGGTCGAGGCCCTGGGCGCCATCGGGCCCGAAGGCACCATCCTGTGCTGGAATATGGGTTTCGAAAAAGGGGTGCTGGAGGATCTGGCCGAAATGTTCCCCGCCGAGGCCGAACGCCTGGCTGGCCTGGTCGAGCGCATGGACGATCTGATCATTCCCTTCCGCAGCTTCTGGGTCCACCATCCGCGCCAGAAGGGCAACTGCTCCCTGAAATCGGTGTTGCCCGCCCTGACCGACTTCGGCTACAACGAGCTGGCCATCGGTGATGGCCAACAGGCCGCCCGCCAGTACCAGCAAGCCCTGTACGGCAACGTCACGGTCAAGGAGCGCAAGGTGATCTTCGACAACCTGCGCGAATACTGCGCCCTGGACACCATGGCGATGGTGGAGATTCTGCGGCGGTTGGAGAAACTGGCGGAGTAGGAGCTTGACGGCCGGTATAACTTCGGTTATACTTTCAACATGAAAACCGCAATCTCCCTGCCTGACGAATTGTTCGAGGCCGCCGAACGGGTGGCCAGACGCCTTGGTCTTTCCCGCAGCGAACTCTACCAAAGGGCCCTGGCCAAATTCATCGAAAGCCAGAACAGCGCCGCCATCACTTCCGAGCTCGACGAGGTCTATTCCGCCGAAAACAGGGGTCGCCTCGACCCGGTTCTTGACGGTTTGCAGCGAGCGAGCCTTGTTCGGGAGGATTGGTGATCAAGCGCGGCGAAATCTGGTGGGCGGAGTTGGATGATCCTCGTGGATCAGGGCCCGGATTTCGCCGTCCTGTCGCTGTTGTCCAGGCGGACCCCTTCAACCAAAGCAAAATCGGAACCGTGATTGTGGCCGCGATTACGTCCAACCTCGACCTTGCAGCCGCACCGGGCAACGTGAGCCTGTCGCGCCGGGACAGCAGGCTGCCCCGGAAGTCGGTATTGAATGTCTCGCAGGTTTTGACGTTGGACCGGCGATTTTTGTCCAAGCGGGTTGGTCTATTGCCCGTGCGGGTTATTGAAGAAATGGATCATGGGCTTCGTCTCGCTCTTTCCCTTTGAAAAGTGTCCCCGGGGACACTTCCTGGCCGGACTATTTCTTCCGGCTCTTGTCCACCAGCAGCAGAAACACCTGCCGGAAAGCCGCCACCAGTCCGAACAGCATGCCGATCACACCCGGCCAGGGCGCCCAACCGAACATGTTTTCCACGCCCTTGCCCAGCAGGTAGCCGACCAGCGGCCCGGCGACCATCATCATGGGAATAATGGTGTAGGTGCCGATGGCCTTGGCCTGTTCACCCGTATCTTTTTTCAGAAAACCCCGTCCGGCGCCGCTGTGGGAGGACCGGTCCTTATCCATGCGCTCGCGCAGATCGTCGACCTTACCCATGTCCGGGGGCTCGGGCACGCCGGGAGGCAGGGTTTCGTCGGGCTCGCCGCCGCCGGGTTTGCCGGGGTGGGGTTGTTTTTCGTTGGTCATTTATGGTCTCCTGATGTCCAAATTTAAATCTGCTTTCAAAAACAGGTTAAGTCTTTTTCCCTTTTGACGAAAACCAAATGAATCCATCTCGCACCTCATCTTTGGAACAAGGCCTTCAAGGGGTTCCCAATTTCATGGCGCCGAAAACCGCGATCAACAATGAAACCATTTGCGATCTGTCCGGCCGGGCCCTGGATCGGAGTGCGGTTGCGCTGCTCAAGGCCATCGACAAGCTGCTGACCGTCGGGGCCTACTATTCTCCCGAACACGGACAGTACAAGGTCGTGTCGGAAAAGTCCTGCGCCCAGATCGTCGCGTCCATTGGACCGGGCCGGGTCATGGCCATCGAGATCACCGCTTCGGGCATGATGATCCGCTCGCAGCTGGTGGACCCCCATCACCGCAACGTGAGGCTGCTGCACGATCTGCTGGTGCCTTTGAATATCGCCCGTTTCGAGATCAGCGCCGACCTGACGCCCGCGGACCTTCGCCAGGCCATCTCCGCCCTGCAGGAACACAAACAGAATCTGGGCAACACCACGGGGTTCCAGGAAATCAAAATCGAGAACCTGCCGCCGACCGTCAGCACCGCCAGCAAAAGCGTGGTGCGGGACAATGGTGAAGAGGCTTCGAATTGGCTGGACGGCCTGCTCGGGAACGATTCGGGCAATCAAAACGATTCCTCTCCCGACGAATTCCTGACCGAGAGCGAAAAGCTGGCCAGACAGTTCCTGGAAGTCGTTGCCGAAATTCTCGATAATTTGGAAAAGGACGGCGGCGGCGAAGAAGGATCGGCGCCCCACCCCGATTCGACACCCGAAAACCTCAGGGCCTTGCGCGAGGCCCTGCAGCGCCTGGTCGAAGTGAATCCGGATCCCGTCGATCTCGCGCGGTTGATCGAACACGCCAAGCGGGCCCTCGACCTGAGCCGGGACCCCCGTTCCGTCGACCTGGTGTTCAGCCTGTTGAAGAAAGAGTTCGCAAGCGGAGGCGACTGGAAAAACAAGGCCCGGGAAAATTCCGGGAACAAGCCGAAGAATCAATACAAATTGAGTCTCGAGCAACTGGGCCGGGAAGTTTCCGGCCTCGAAGCCGCGGCCGAAGAGCCCGCCGATCCCGGCCCCACGTCGTTGAGCAGTTACCTGGGAATCTGTTTCCACCTGCTTGCCGGCGACCCCTCCGAGACTCTCGAGACCGCCCTGGAATTGACCCTCAAACAAGCCATCGAAAACGTGGGGGTTTCGCGGCTTGACCTGAACCTCTGTTCCGCGGCGGTGGCCGAGGCCGCGCTGAAGAACAATCAAGTCGCGCTCGACCGCGTGTTGCCTGCTTTTTGCGACCCCCTGCATGATTCCCGGCCGGACTACCTGGTTAAATTCTGGGCCCGGCTTTGGGAAGCCCTCGACCCCGAACGCCGCGCCCTGGTCTGGCCCCACCTGGTCAATGATCTGTTGCGGGGTTTCGGTGGTCTTCCCGTCGAAACCGTGCAGCCATTGTGGCTGGCGGCCGGACAACTGGATTCCCGGGACGCCTTCAAGCAGGTTTCCCGCCTGGAGAGCATGTCCGCCGTACGGGAAAAGGCCGGCTGTCCCGGCCTGATGGCCCTGCCCCTGGAACAGATGTACCCGGTTCATCTGGCCCTGGTGAAATCCTCACTGGCTTCTACTCATGGGCCGCGCCTCCACGAGCAACTGCGCCGTCATCCGCCCAACGACCTGGTCGATATCCTGATGAAGTCCCTCGACGAATACGATGCGGCCCACAATGGATTCTACCTGTCCCTCATCAAGGAAATCGGCGGCGATTCGATTTCCCCGGGCTTGCGCCGGCAGGCGGCCCGCTTGATTGTAGACGCTTTGTCCGAGCTGCACCCCTCCGATCGAAACGAGCCCTGGGTCGGCAAAGCCCTCGGTTGGATCGGCAAACTGGATCCGGACCTCGCCCTGCCTTTGTTGACCAGGGTTCGCGACGAAAAAAAGTATTTCTTCTTCAGGGCCTGGCCCCGTGAATGCCGCCGGATGGCGGAAAATGTAATCGAAGCGGCGGCATCCGTCGCCGGCGGGAAAGGCAAGGGATAGTCCGGTGGAACGTCAATTCAGCGACCTGATCATCCTGTTGGCCGGCGGCATCAACCAGCGCCGCATGTATTTCGACGACCACCCCAAGGTGCAGGCCGTCTGTCACGAATTCACCACCAGACTGAGAGGCATGATCGACGAAAACGGGCGGGATGAATTTGCCTTCGGCGTCTACGGGGGCAAGTTCATCCGGCAGGGAAAGTACCTGGTAGGACCTTCGATCGCCGGCCGGTCGCTGATCGAGTTCGCCGAACGTCTCGGTTGCGGCGGGTTTTCCTTTCATTTGCCGCTGGCCATGGTGGATGTGGCCACTTTTTTCCGTCTGGGCGCGGCCCAGAAGGAAAAGCTGGCCAACCTGGAAGAAGCCCGGGCACTGTTCGCGGCCAACGGGATCGACCACATCGAACTTGCGGTTCCGTTCCGGGAAGAGGGCGACCTGGACGAGTCGGACGGCCACCCGGAATCCACCGCGGAAACCGATTTCATGGCCGCTGATTTCGCGCCCCTGCTGGACGTCTACCAGGCCCTGTATGAAACGGTTTCCACCAACAATCTTTCGATCAGCAGAAACGACGACGTGGACATGGCGGGGGCCCGCGCCAGCGGCGAAAAGCTGGCCGGGGTGTCGGACATGGGCGCCATGGACGTCATGCAGTTCATGCGTTACCCCGATTACGACAGCTACACCATCGGTCATTCCGTCCGGGTGGCCGCCCTGTCGTCCATGGTCGGCCGCGAGCTGGGCTGGTCTCCCGAGATCCTGGCCGAATTGGCCACCGCGGGCCTGGTCCACGACCTCGGCAAGGGCCGCGTGCCTGAAGAGATCCTGTTCAAGACCGGCAAACTGAACCCCGATGAGATGAAGATCATCAAATCCCACCCCGCCACCGGAGCCCAGATCCTCATGGCCAGCGGGGAACAAAGCCCACTGATCATCGCCTCGGCCTGGGGGCACCACATTCGCGAGGACGGCGGCGGTTATCCCGTCATGCCGGAGTGGTACGTGCACGGTTCGGCGGCATCCCTGATCCATGTATGCGACGTGTTCGAGGCGTTGACCGCGGTGCGACCCTACAAGGCACCGATGACTCCGCGCCGGGCTTTCGAAATCATGCTGAAGGACGAAGGCGGGTTTCAGCCCCGTATTCTGGCGGCCCTCATCCGCGCCATGGGTCTTTATCCTCCCGGCAGCGAGGTCGTGCTTTCGGATTCCCGGAAAGCCGTGGTCGTCGCCAGGGGGAAGGATATGGATTGCCCCCTGGTCCGGGTGACCCATGATCCGGAAGGTTTGCCTATTGCCCGATCCGACCAGCCGGCCATCCAGCTGGAATGCGGCGATGACCTGGAGGTGGCTGAATTCCTGATGGTGGGGATTGCCGAGGAAAACCAGTGGCGGCCCCGGCAGGATGATGATCTGATCACCTGCGATTATTTTTCCTAGTCCGCTTTATTTCACCCGTGATGGCGCCTTTCCGCCGAGCACCGGCTTCCGTTCACTCTCTTGGACGCCGGGCGACCTTTCATGTATGATAGCGGCACACATTACTTCCCGGGATTGGAATAATGGCTCTCTCTACAACCCAAAACCTGTTGCTCACCGGCGCCCTGCTGATCGGCGCGGTCCTCGGGTTCCACGCTCTGCGCAAGCGGTACAGCCTGGCCTTGGTCTACTCGCTTCTGGGCATGATCATCGCGGCGGCGTGGATAATGCCCGCAGGCATGTCCGTCAGCATCGGGGGCCTGGATTTCCTGGTGGGTTCGAACGTCCTGTTCACCGGGGTCCTGGTGGGCGTGTTTCTCTGCTATGTGTTCGACGGCCCCAGCGCCGGACGCACCGCCATCGGCGTGGTCGTGGGCGGGACCATTCTGTTCCCCCTGTTCGCCCTGCTCTTCCGGGACCTTTTCATCCAGATCAATCCCGTGACCAGCTGTCCCTTTCCCCCGATCATCTGGCGAAACTACGCAGCGTCCATCATCGCCACGCTGATCGACCTGGTGGCCCTGACGATGGTCTGGGGGGTCCTCAACAAATACCGCCGCCGACTTCCCCTGGCCGTGTCCGTGAGTCTTTCCCTGCTGGGCATCATGTGGATGGATTCGCTCATCTACATCACCCTGGCCTATGGCGGCGTCCCTGCATTCGGGTCCATCCTCAAGGGATCGCTGGTATCGAGGAGCCTGGTGGCCCTGGCCGCCACTCCGCCCTTGACCGTCTACCTCATCTGGGAAATCCGCCGCCACGGTTGGCGGTTCCAGTCGCTGCCGGTGCTGGCCATCTTCAAGCTGGGGGAACTGGAGCGCGAGCTCAAGTCCGCCCGCAGCGACCTGGCCCGGGGCGCCGAGGCCCTGCGCGAAAGCGAAGACCGCTACCAGGCCTCGGTGGAAGACATGCCCCTGATGATCTGCCGCTTTCAGCCCGATGGCGGCCTGGTCTTCGCCAACAAGGCGACCGAGCGTTGTTTCTCCCTCGAGGACGAGGACCTTTCCCGGGTGGATTTTTTGAGCCTGGTCGCCGAAAGCCACCGGCGCGACGTCGATGAATTGCTGTCCCGTCTGACCGTGAACAATCCCACCGAAGCGATCGATTTTCCCGTCATGCTCGGCGGCGAAACGCCTCCCTGGCACCGTTGGACCATCCGGGCGCTGTTCGGCTGGGACCGCCGGACCATCGCCTTTCAGGCCATCGGACAGGACATCACCCGTGAGCGGTTCCTGGAAAACCAGTTGCGGCACGGGGAAAAGATGCGGGCGGTCGGGCAGCTGGCCGGCGGCATCGCCCATGATTTCAACAACATCCTCACCGCGATCCTGGGTAACGCCGAACTGGCCGCCGGCGCCCTGGACGAACCCGAGCCGTCACACAAGTTCATCCGCGAGGCGTTGGATCAGGTCGAAAAAAGCGGGAAACGCGCCGCCGACCTGACCCGCCAGCTGCTCATGTTCAGCCGGCGCGACGTGTCCAACCCCGAGGTTCTCGACCTGAACCAGGTTTTGAAGAACATGAAGAAAATGCTGCCGCGGGTCATCAGCGAAGACATCACCCTGAACGTCACCTGCGCCGAAGATCCCGGCTATGTTCTGGCCGACGCCAGCCAGCTGGAACAGGTGATCCTGAACCTGGTGGTCAACGCCCGCGACGCCATGCCCGGCGGCGGTACGCTCGACCTCGAGGCCCGGACTGAAAACCTGAATGGACGGTACACCCGAAACCATCCCGGCTCCCGGCCCGGGCCCCATGTGGTGCTTGCGGTCACCGACACCGGCGAAGGCATCAAGAAGGAAAACCTGGAGCGGTTGTTCGAGCCGTTTTTCACCACCAAACCCAAGGACAAGGGTACGGGGCTGGGACTGGCCACGGTCTACGGCATCGTGCAGAGGTTCGATGGGCATGTGCGGGTTTCCAGTGAGGTTGGCCGGGGGTCCACCTTCGAGGTTTATCTGCCGTTGGCCGAGCCCGGGGAACATTGACACCCCGGGAGCCCGCGGAATCCCACCCAGTCCTGAAGACACTCTTTTTCCTCAAAAATCCCTAATTCCGGTCGATTTTCATATATGACAGCAAGGAAACCCGTTTGTTCAGGCAGGGGAGGATTCCAAGGTGCCTAAAAACGCCTTTCCCGGTGAAACGTCCACTGGGCCCGCAGGACCGGCCATCAAGGACCAAACCGATCAATCAGATATTGTCGAGAGCCACCCTCTCAGCGCCGAGCACGCCGAGTTGTTCGTGGCCCTGGACCGGCTTCTGACCATCGGTTCGTACTATACGCCCGAGCACGCGCGCTACCAGGAAGTCACCCGCGAGGCCCACGCCGCAATCAGGAACAACCTGGCCGGCGCCGCCTCCGTGGAAATCGAGTGCACCTCCGAGGGGTTTTACGTCCACGACGATTTCATCGCGGGGGACCAGGGGGAAACCCGCCGTATTTTCGAGCTGATGGGCGCGTTGAACATCGCCCTGCTGGAAATCCAGGGCACCGCCACCGCCAACGACCTTCACGAAGCGGTGACCTGCCTGAAGCAGCACCAGGTGACCTACGCCGGGAAACAGGACTACGGCGAGATAGAAATCGTCGGCCTGCCCGACACCGTCGAAACCACCAGCCAAAGCCTCTACGTCAGGACCAAGGATCGCACCCGGGGTCCGGGCGGCACCCGGCCGCGGGAAGCGTCGGCCGATTATTACACCATCCCCGACGCCAACCTGGTCGCCACGCCCGAGGGACAGAAGCTGGAACGGGAATTCCTGGGCATCATCAGCGGGATCATGAAAAACAGCGACCCCACCCAGCTCAAGAACCTGGTCAGCGACGAGGCCCGGAACGAGGCCCTGGGTCAATGGGTGTCCGATTCGGCGGTCAATTCCATCAAGCAGATCATGGGGGCGCTGAAGAAAACGAATTCCGATCCCATGATCATGGAACACCTCATCGGTCACGCGCAGGCCGCCCTCGAGTTGACCGGGGACCCCGACCTGGTCGAACTGGTGTTCTCGCGACTGCGCAAGGAAACCGGAATCAAGGGCGACAAACCCAAGCCGCTGCTTTCCAACCGGCCCAAGCCCAAGAACCCCAGGAAGCGCGCCGTCAAGTACACGATGTCGCCGGACCAGATGAACCAGGTCATCGACGAGTTGACCCAAGCCGCGGTGGTCCCCGAAGACCTGCTCGGGCCCTCCTCCGCGGACTGTCTCGGCATCTGCACCCAGGTGTTGTGCAGCGCCCCGACCGAACACATGGTCCAGGGGATCGGATCCACCGTGTTCCGGATCCTGTCCGTTGAAACCCTGCCCGCCGCGGATTTGGACGTGGCGGTCTCCGCCCTGACCGCGATCCTGAAAACCGGTTCGCGCGACACCGTGGATTCGGCCATGCCCATGTTCTTTTCGCCGCTGCGGAAATTCCATCCCCGGCACCTGGGACCCGTGTGGCTCGGCGTGTGGAAGTCCCTGGTGGAAACCGATCACAAACGCCTGGCCTGGCCCCATCTGGTCAACGAGTTGCTGCTGGGCGTCGAATGGGAAGACCCCACCAAGAAACTGGCCCTGTACGAATCGCTGTCCAGGGTTCGCGTCGGCGACGGCGAGGAAATGCTGGAACGTCTCGAGGAGCTGCAGGCCCTGCAGGAAAAAAAGGTGGCTCCGGATCTGTTCCACGCGCCCGCGCCCCTGTTGTACCCGGTGCACATCGCCCTGCTGGGGTCGACCATGTCGCGCGAACACGGGCCGAAGCTGCATCAGCGCCTGGTCCACCAGCGCGCGAACCGTCTGGCGAATCTCCTGGTCGGCATCATGGGCGAATACAAGCAGAGCAACAAGCTGATCTACCAAGCCATTCTCGAACAGGGGGTCGCGGAAAAAACCGAGCCCAAGCTGGCCGACCTGGGCAGCCGCCTGCTCAAGTCCACGATCACCAATCTGCCTCCGCTGCTGCGGGATGAACCGTGGGTCGGCGAGGCCGTCTCCTGGTTGGGCAAGCTCGACACCCGGCGGGCGGACCCCTTGCTGAACCGGATCATCAAGGAAAAGAAATACTTCTTCTGGCCGGTGTGGCCGGGTGAATGCCGACAGGCCGCGCGCGAAATCATCGCGGCACAGATAGAGATACAGGAAGAGACCGAGGAAGAAATCCAAACCGACGTCATGGACGATACGACCGACGAGAGGGAAAGCAGTGGCGACGAGATTCAGTGATCTGATCATTCTGCTGTCCGGCGGCATCAACCAGCGCAGGATGTATTTCGATTCCCACCCCAAGGTGCAGCACCTGGGCCGGGATTTTGCCGACCGGATGCGCGAGGTCCTGGCCGACAAGGGCGAAACCGGGTTTTTCTTCGGCATCCTGAACGGGAAGTTCATCCGTGACGGCAAATATCTCATCGGGCCGTCCATCGCCGGCCGCAACCTGATCGATTTCGCCGACCGCCTGCAGTGCGGCGGCTTCCTTTTCCGCCAGGGCGTGGACGCCGACGAGGTGATGGCCTTTTTCCGCGTGGCCGCCAATACGCGGGACAAGGTCGGCTCCATCGAGGAATCGATGGCGCTTTTCCATTCCGCAGGCATCCGCAACATCGAGGTCTCGCCCTATTTCCGCGAGGGCGAAGAGGTCGACGCCAACGGCGTCAAGCTGGCCCCGTTCGATCCGGGCGTGATCCAGTTCGACTTCAGCGACGACGACGGCGAGGGCGATGGCCGGGGCAAATCCGTTTCCCAGGAACTCGAGCCCCTGCTGCCCATCTTCCAGTCCATGTACGAAACCGTGCAGACCAACAACATCCACATCAACATGCAGCAGGACGTGGATGTCACCAAGGCCATGGGTGTGGGTGAAGAGCTGTTCGGGGTTTCGGACCGGCAGACCATGGACGTCATGAACCTGATGCGGTATCCCGATTACGACAGTTACACCATCGGCCACTCGGTGCGGGTATCGACCCTGGCGTTGACCGTGGGCCGGGAAATGGGCTGGCCGGAACACCTCTTGTCGGAACTGGCCACCGCCGGTCTGCTGCACGACATCGGCAAGGCCAAGGTGCCGGACGAGATTCTCTACAAACCCGGTAAGCTGAACCCCGAGGAACGAAAGATCGCCGAGTCCCACGCGGCCATCGGCGCCAAGATCCTGCTGGCCAAGGGCGACGCCAGTCCCTTGATGATCGCCGGTGCCTGGGGCCACCATATCCGCCACGACGGAAACGGCGGCTACCCGGACGTGCCCGAGTGGGCCGTCAAGAGTCCCATTGCCGGCCTGCTGCATGTCTGCGACGTCTTCGAAGCCCTGACCGCGGCCCGGCCCTACAAGTCGCCCATGCCGCCGCGCCGGGCCTTCGAAATCATTCTCAAGGACAAGGGCAGCTTCGACCCGGCGCCCCTGACCGCCCTGATTCGCGCCATCGGCCTGTACCCCCCGGGCAGCGAGGTCGCCCTCAGTGACGGAACCCGCGGTTACGTCATTGCCAAGGGCCCGGACTGGCAGCTTCCCACCGTGCGCGTCACCAGCGATCCCGAAGGCCGGACCCTGGCCAAGGAGGACCAGTACGTGGCCAGGCTGCACGAAGAGGAGAATCTGTCCGTGGCGGACTTCCTGATGGTGGGCCTGGACCCCGATGCGGCCAAACACATGAACGAGGAAGATGCGCAGCCGCAGGAGGAAACGGGTGGCGAGTGGGAAGAAGGGCTCGCGAACGAACTGGACGACATCTTCGAGGAATCCAACATCTGACGGAGACGCGCTGTTCAATAAAAACACCCCCGGAACGAATTCCGGGGGTGTTTTTTTTCATCCGACGGCGGCCCTCGGGCGAGTGAAGGTTTCTATTTCTTCGCCATCGCCGGATCGGGCTGGGCCTGGGACGAGGGCGACGAGGCCTGGGGAGCACGCGCGGTCCGGCTCTGGCCCGTGCCCATGGAGCAGTTGCCCTCGAAGAAGACGCCTTCATCGATGACCAGACGCTTGGTCTTGATGTCGCCTTCCACATGGGAGCCGCTCTGCAGTTCGATCTTGTTCTCGGCGGTGATGTTGCCGATCAGCTGGCCGCCGATGATGGCGTTTTTCACCGTGACCTTGCCGTTCACCACACCGGTCTTGCCGATGACAAGGCTTTCGGGGGTGCCGATGTCGCCCTTGAAGTCGCCTTCGACGCGCAGGGTTCCGCGCACCTCGACCTTGCCTTCGAACTTGCAGCCCTGGGCGATGATGGATGTCTGGCCACCGGTCATGGTCTGGTTATCGGGTTCTTTTCCGAACATCGTGGTCCTCCTTGGCCCGGTCGGCCTCCTACGGTTTCCCGCAGGGAAACGCCGGGCTTTTTTTACGACTTTCCGGGCAACATACCCGGTTGCTTCCTTCGAACTAGTTCTGCGGCGGATCGCCCGCCACGATGGTGCGAGGATCAACCGCCTCGCCCTGCTGCCATATCTCGAAGTGCAGGTGGGGCCCGGTCGCCTGGCCGCTTTCGCCCATGTAGGCGACGACCTGCCCCGCTTCTATCCGATCACCCTTGCCAACCGCGATTCGGCTCAAATGGCCGTAAACTGTTAAGTAACCCAATCCATGGCGGATTTCAACAAAGTTTCCCAGGAAGTCGTCCGTGCCCGTGCGGGCCACCACCCCCACCGCCGCCGCGGTGACCGGCGCATCCCGGGGTCCGGCGATATCGATTCCCAGGTGGGGCTTGACTCCCTGGATGATATTACCGGAAATAAACTCCCGGGTCACGAATCCTTTGGCGGGCCAGCGGTCGGGCCGGGGGCTCAGCGACAGGGCGGCCGCCCGCTGCATGCCTTCTTCCGCCGAACCGGGCTCCTCGGCCAGCCACGCGGCCAGCGAATCGGTCCCCACCGGAGAGGCGTCTTCCACCCCGAGCATGATCAGGAGTTTTTCCTGGACCGCCCGCATCTGGTCCAGTTCCCCCGCCAGCTCTCCGGCCACCAGGAGATCCTGCTTCGTGGTGGCCAACTGGTTCTCCAGTTCGCGGATCCGGGACCTTTCGGTGTGCTTGCCCGCGAACGATACCATCAGCAGGGCCACCACACCCACCAGCATCGCCAGCAGGACGATGAGGGTCACGATCATCGGCCGGGAAATCCCGTACTGAAGGGTTTCCCCGTCGTCGCCGGGAACCAGGATGATTTTGGTGTGCGCGGGAATTCCCATGGTCAATCTCGATCCTGGTTGCCGGCGGACAGTCCGTGGCTGATTCCGTTGCGGGCCCGGGGCAGCCAGAGAAGGAATCCGGTCCCTTTGCCCGGATTGCTGTCCATTTCAATGCGCCCCCCGTGCTCATGCACGATTCGGGCCACGATGGACAGGCCCAAACCCGTCCCTTTGCCGTAGTCCTTGGTGGTGAAGAACGGCAGGAAGACCCGGTCGTGGTTTTCCCGGGGAATGCCTTCCCCGGTGTCCCGGAATTCCACCATGACCTCGCCTGGGCCGCCGTCCTGCATGTGGACATCGATGCTGCCGCCACCGGGCATGGAGTCAATGGCGTTGGCCAGCAGGTTGAAGAACACCTGCTCCAGTTCGTTGCGGTTGCCGAAGACGTACGGGTCCGTGCCTTCGGTGAGATTGAGCTCCACTCCCGCCAGCTTCAGGTTCTTTTCCATGAGGTAGGCGGTTTCGCTGATCGCTTCGGCCAGGTTCATGCTGCCGCGTTCGCTGCCCGTCGGTCGGGCAAAATTCAACAGCCCCTTGATGATGCCGCGGCATTGCTCCGTCTGCCGGATGATCCGGTGGATATCCTCGCTGTCGTCCTCGTTTTTCACGGTGTCTTCCAGCATCTGGGCCGACAGCAGGATGGATCCCAGCGGCGTGTTCAATTGGTGGGCGATGCCCGCGGCCAGCTGCCCGATCCCCGCCAGTTTTTCAGTTTCGCTCATGCGGCTTTCCAGCTGCTTTTCCGAAGTGATGTCGCGGGCGATGACCACGAAAGACCCGGTCTTTTCCGCCAGGGGGCCGGCGCCCGGCGAGATGCGCGACAAGGTCAGCGAAATCTGGGTGGCCGGGCCGTTTTCCTTTTCGATCCGGGCTTCGTAGTTGAAGCTGCGTCCCAGCCGCTGGATGTCGTTGACCGCCCGGTCGAGGGCCAGGTCCAGGTCCAGATCCAGTTTCTGGATTTTTTTGTTCAGCACGTTGCGGCGGGGCAGCCGGAAAAGGTCCTCCGCCCCTTTGTTCCACTCCAGGACCCGGCCGTCGTTGTCCAGCAGGAAGATGGCCTCGCCGGCGTGGTTGATGATGCTGCGGTATTTCATTTCCGAACGCTTGAGGCGCAGGTTGCCCAGTTCGGTCACCCGCAGGCGAAAAAACGCGCTCCAACCCAGGATGATCACGAACAGCTGGAACAATCCGGTCCGCAGCATGTCGGTCAGGACCTGGCCGGATTTCCACTCGTCCTGCAACATGGCCTGAAGTGAACCGGTCTGCTGATAGGTATCGTGAAGCTCGAACAGGTTGATCAGAATGTAGGCCAGCGAGCCGCCCACCAGGGTGCCCAGGATTATCTGGAGCCTGAGGATCCGGCCGGGTCGCAGGAATTTGGCCAGCCGCTTCATCCCCGGCTCCCGTTTCCTTCAACGTGCGGCGAGAAGCCGTGGGTCGGCGCGGCGTTCATGAGATATCCGTATCGACGCCCATGATCTTCAACACCCGCACCAGATCCGAGTCGGAAAAAAAGCGCAGGCTGATCGTACCTTTGCCGTTGTCCGCGTCCCGGGCGATGGTCACCGGGGAGCCGTACACTCTTTCCGCGTTTTCCATCAGGGCGCGCAGGGCGGGGTCCGCCGAGGCGGCCGCCGTTTTCTTGCGGGTGATTTTTTTGCGGGGCTTGCTTCCCCCGGCCCGCACCCGGCGTTCACATTCGCGGACCGACAGATCGCGGCTGTGGCACATTTTCGCCAGCTGCACCCGCGCCGGTCCCGCGGGCAGACCCAACAGGGCCTTGGCGTGGCCACGGGTGATGCGGCCCTCCTGCAACAGGGTCAGGATTTCCTTTTCCAGGGTCAGGATCCGCAGCATGTTGGCGACGGTGCTTCGCTTCTTGCCCAGCATTTCGGCCAGTTCGTCCTGGGTCGCGCCGTAGGACTCCAGCAGATTGCGGTACGCTTCGGCTTCCTCTACCGGACCCAGATCTTCGCGCTGGATATTTTCCAGGAGGGCCACCCGGAGAGCTTCGGTTTCTTCGTAGGTGCAGACCAGGGCGGGCACTTCGGACAGACCCGCCAGACGGGCCGCGCGCACCCGGCGCTCGCCGGCCACCACGCTGAAGGAAACCGTAGACAAGGGCGCCTGGCTGTCGGGATGCTGGATGGCGGTTTCCCCGCCCTGAAGCTGCCGCACCAGGACCGGCTGCAGGATGCCCACCTGTTTTATGGAATCCGCCAGTTCGTCTAACTTGTTGCTGTCAAACAATTTACGCGGCTGGTCTTTATTGAAGCCGATGTTTTCCAGGGGCACCAGATGAATACTGGCGTCCTCGTCGGGAGCCGTGGTCATTCCCTTGAGATCGGCTCCCTGGATCAGCGCGGACAGACCTTTGCCCAGAACCCGATTCTTGCTCATGGAGTCGCCCTCCTCAGCCAACGGCGCGCTTTTCATTTTTTGCGATCACTTCCTTCGCCAGTTCCAGATAGCTCCTGGCCCCCACGCACTCCACATCGTAGAGCAGGATGGGTTTCCCGAAGGACGGAGCTTCACTCAGGCGTACGTTGCGGGGAATCTTGGTTTCGTAGACGGTCTCGCCAAAGAAATCGATGGCTTCCTCGGCCACCTGGTTCGAAAGCTTCAACCGGCGGTCGAACATCGTCAACAGGACGCCCTCCAGGCGCAGGGCCGGATTCAGGCTGCGCTGGACAAGCTGCACGGTGCTGAGCAACTGGCTCAATCCCTCCAGGGCATAGTATTCACATTGGATGGGAATGAGCACGGAATCCGAGGCCGTCAGGGCGTTGAGGGTCAACATTCCCAGGCTGGGAGGCGTGTCGATGACGATGAATTCATACCGGCCCCGCAGGGCCTCGAGCGCCGTTTTCAGATAACCCTCGCGGTTGTCCTCGGCCACCAACTCGACTTCAGCGCCGGATAGCCGGCGGTCCGTCGGCAGCACATCCAGGAAGGGAATGTGTGTGTTGTGGATGCATTCCCCCAAGGACGCGCCGCCCAACATGAATTCATAACTTGTTGAGTTGTCTGGCGATACACCAACACCACTGGAGGCGTTTCCCTGGGGATCGAGGTCGATCAGCAGGGTTCGTCTTTCCGCCACGGCCAGGCTGGCGCTAAGATTGACGGCCGTGGTGGTCTTGCCGACTCCGCCTTTTTGATTGGAAATGGATACGATTTTACTCATGGCAGGGATCCGTTCTCTTTTGATTCCTCCGTGACGGGATATGGGGAGGCCAATTTACCTCCAATTGGGACTCCACGTCAAGGCGCACCGCGGGGATTCAGGACTATTCAGGACAATTCGAGATAATTGTTCCACGTGGAACATGGGATTGTGGGAGGGGACGAGGGCTTGTTCCACGTGGAACATCCCGTGGTTAACCTAAAGGGAGGCTTCAGGAGGGGGTGATCCTATAGGGCGACAGAACCAGGCTGGCCCCGCGGGGCGACTTCGAAAGCAGAACGCCCCCCCCCGCCCCTTGGAATTCCCAACCCGGAATGACCCAGGCTTCCCCGGCGGGCGGAATCTCCAGATCCCGGGCAAGGTCTTCGTTCCAGTCCTGGCCAGGAGGATAAAAGCGTGCGATCAACAATTCCAAACCCCCGGGAACCTGCTCCGCCGCCGGCAAAAAGGGAACCAGGCCGTCCAATACCTCGGTGTCCGTTAAATGGAGGGCTTTAAGCGATATCAGGATGTTGGTCGGATTGGCCGGCTCGGCCGTCTGCCCCGCACCACCCCTGGAGGCGTTTTCCCAGCGGCCGGCCAGCACCTCAAGCGGTTTGACGCCCTCCAGGCTGTTCAGCCGCTTCAAAAACCAGGCGCGCTTTTCCCTGGGTTCAACCAAAAGCGTCCGGACGGGAATCCCGTCAGCAGCCGCCTGCAGATGCCAGATAAAACCAGGCAGACCCGCTCCGGAGCCCAGGTCGAAGTACCAAAGGCTGGTTTCCGGGGAAAAACCACTGGCCTCCGCCGCAGCCAAATGTTTCCAGCTGTTGCGGCACTGGAGAATCAGCCGCTCGAGCCTGTCCCGGGTGGCCTGCCGGGAAACAAGATTGATCTGCCGGTTCCAGCGCAGCACCTGCTCGCGATAGGCATCCAGGACCTTATCTAGATGCGGACGGGTGCTCATGGCCGCTGTCTCCCTTGATCTTCCGCCAAAGAATCCGCCTCCTGGGCAGCCGCAAGTTTTTTCAGGTAAACCGTCAGCACCGCCAGATCCCCGGCCCGCACCCCGTCAATGCGGCCGGCCTGGCCAAGGGTGGCCGGCCGGATCCGGTCCAATTTTTCCCGTGCCTCGAAGCTCAAGGAGGTCAACGACTTATAGTCCAGTGTGCCCGGAAGCTCAAAGTGGTCCAAATGCTCCCGGTTGCGCAGCAGGCGGTTGTGTTTGGCGATGTACCCGTCGTATTTGATGTCGTTCTCCACCTGGGCCTCGGCGCCCGCCAACAAATGAGGGGAGGTACAGGTTTCCCTCAGGGCCCGATACCGACTCTCAACCTCATTCCAGAAATCGTCCGGCGCCTGGGTTTGCTGTTTCAGTTCCGCCAGCCCCACGCCGGGGAATTTCAGGTAGTCGACCGCCATCAGGCGCAGGCCTTTTTCCTTGGCGAAGACGCTGGTTTTCTGCAGTAGGCCGGTGTACCCGCGCACAAAAGCCCGCCGGGCCACAAGCATCTTCTGTTCCCGGTCGGACAGCAGGCCCAGCTCCAGAGCCAGATCCATCAGGCGGTCCTCCGCGTTGTCGCAGCGCAAATGAAGCCGGTGCTCGGCCCGGGAAGTGAACATCCGGTAGGGTTCGTTGATTTCCTTGGTCACCAGGTCGTCCACCAGCACCCCGACATAGGCCTGGTCGCGCCCGACTTCCAGGCCAGCCCGGCCGTCCAGCGACCTGACGGCGTTGGCCGCGGCCACCAGTCCCTGGGCGGCGGCTTCCTCGTAACCTGAAGTGCCCAGAATTTGTCCCGCAAGATAAAGTCCCGCAATGGATTTGGTTTCCAGGCTGCGGTGGATCTGCCAACTGGGCACACTGTCGTATTCCACCGCGTAGCCGTAGCGCACGATGCGGGCGGACTCCAGACCGGGAATAGACTGGACCACCCTGTCCTGGACGTCGGCGGGCAGGCTTGTCGACAACCCGTTCACATAGATCTCGTCGGTGTCCCGGCCTTCGGGCTCCAGAAACAACAGGTGCCGGTTCTTGTCCGCGAACCGCACCACCTTGTCCTCGATGGAGGGGCAGTAGCGGGGTCCCTGGCCCTCGATCACCCCACCGAACAGCGGGGACCGGTCCATGCTTTGGCTGATGATCCGGTGGGTTTCTTCGTTGGTGTAGGCCAGGTGGCATTCGATCTGGTCGGGAGAGAACACCTCGGTCCGGAAAGAGAATGGAGCGGGATCCAAATCGCCCTTTTGTGGTATAAGTTGTTTAAAATCAATAGTTTGCGACAGCAGCCGGGGCGGGGTTCCTGTTTTCAGGCGTTTCAACATGAAGCCATGGTCGGCCAGGCTTCCACTCAGGCTTTCGCTGCTGGCCGCGCCTTCACGGCCGCCGGTGGTGCGATTGTCACCGACGTGCATCAACCCCTTCATGAAGGTGCCGGTGCACAAAATCACCCGCGCGCCCGTCAGGGTGCGGCCGCTTGCCAGCTCGACTCCGGTAATCCGTCGCCCCCCGGAAACGGAAGGGTCCTCTTCGACAACCAGACCCGTCACATCATCCGCCACCACTTCGAGGCCATCCTGGGCCAGCGCCGCGGCGGACATCCGCCGCTGATAGTCCTGCTTGTCGGCTTGGGCCCGGGGCGACCTCACGGCGGGCCCCTTTTTGGTGTTCAGAACCCGGAACTGGATGCCGGATTGGTCGATGGCGACCCCCATCTCCCCACCTAATACATCAATTTCCCTAACCAGGTGCCCTTTACCCAGGCCTCCGATGGCGGGGTTGCAAGGCATCCTTCCGATTTCATCGGCATCGTGGGTCGCCAGGGCGGTTCGCGCCCCCATGCGTGCGGCGGCCAGGGCGGCTTCGAGCCCCGCATGGCCTCCTCCCACCACAATGATGTCGAACCCGGAAGTTTTCATATCTATTTTCCCACGCAGAAACGCTGAAACACGCTTTCCAGAAGATGCTCGGTAAACACGCGGCCCGAAACCTCTCCCAGTTGGCTGAGGATCGATGAAAGCATGGTCCCGGTCACTTCGTCGCCGGGCGCCCCGGTTTCAAGTTCGTGGATGAGGATTTCAAGATCGGACCTGCAGACGGACAACTTGTGCAGATGGCGCTCGTTGAGCACCACCCCCAGGGAAACGGCTTCCTGGATCCGGAAACCCTCAACCGCCAGGTCCAGGGCGGACCAGAGTTCCGCCATCCCCTGCCCCGTGTGGCTGGAGACCTCTAAATTGCTGTCTTTTTGTGAGTTATGGATATCGTTCAAGTCAACTTTCGTCCGCACGGGAATTACCGGGGCTTCGCAGTCCGGCCACGCATCCGGATCCGGATCCGCTGAATCGGCAAGCAACAGAACGATGTCCGCTTCGCTGACTTTTTTCCAGGTTCGGTCGATGCCCATTTTCTCCACCCGGTCGGGATCGTCCCGCAGGCCGGCCGTGTCGTGGAACAGAAAGATGCGGCCGCGGTGGTTGACCCGGGCGGAAACCACGTCCCGGGTGGTGCCGGCCTCGCCGTCCACCAGGGCGCGGTCCTCTTCCAGGAGCGCGTTGAACAAACTGCTTTTGCCGACGTTCGGGGCCCCCGCCAGAACCACGTGGATTCCCTCGCGCAGCAGACGGCCCGCCGGGGCCATGACCAGAAGCTCGTCCACCTTCCGGCGGGCGTTCTTAAGGCCGGCGATGATCTCGTCGCCGGGCACGGCGACCTCTTCCTCTTCGACGAATTCCAGGGAGCCTTCGATCCTGGCCAGCAGCCGTAAAAGAGGATCTTCGATCGCCGATAACTGGTCGTCGAGACCACCGAGCAGCTGGCGGATCGCACCCCGGGCCGAGGCCTCGCTTTCGGCGTGGATCAGGTCGGCCACCGCCTCGGCCTGGTCCAGGCTGAGCTTGCCGTTGAGGAAAGCGCGCCGGGTAAATTCCCCGGGTCCGGCGGGCCGGGCGCCGACCTTCCGGCAGGCGGCCACGACCATCCTGGCAGCCATCCGACCGCCGTGACAGAAGAACTCGACCGTGTCTTCACCGGTGTAGCTGTGGGGTCCGCGCAGCGGCAGGGCCAAGGCTTGGTCAATTGGATAACTTGTTTCCTCATCGTCTTTTAAAGAAAACAGTATACCGTATACAGCCCTGTGAGACTCCACATCCTGCCCGAAGCCGCGGCTTTCGAAGACCTTTTTCGCCAGGCCGAAGGCCTCCGGTCCACTCAGGCGCACCACGGCCAATCCCCCCTCCCCTTCCGGGGTGGCCAGGGCCACTATTGTGTCCGGATTGTTGTCCAGATCCAAGCTGTCCAGTTCCATCAATTCACCTCAAGCGGCAACCGCGGACCGGCCGCGCGGCGCAGGGAAAATCAATCCCGTAAACATAAGGAGCGGCGCCGAAACGCCGCTCCCATGATAACCCCAAACAAAACCGTCCAGAAGTTATTCCCTACTCTGAATAGTCGGGCTGCTCGTCCACGGTCTCAACCGGATCGGACGTCTCGCTGTCCACGGCGATCACGACGTGCTTGCCGCCGGAGCGGTCCATGGTGAAGGTGCGCAGGCCCTCGATGGCGGCGGCCTCCATGTGCACGAGTCTCCGCTCGCGGGCTGACATCGGTTCCATGTGGAAGGGCCGTCCGGTTTCCCGGATGTTGGCCGCGGCTTCCTGGACACGTTCCGCCAGGCTCTCTTCACGGCGCTGGCGGTAGTTGTTGATGTCCAGATTGATCCGCGCCCGGGCATCGATGGCGTTGCTGGCCATGCGTTCGACGAGATGTTCCACCGCGTCGACGGTCTGGCCGTGGCGGCCGATCAGCATGCCCGCACTGGCGTCATCGGTCGTGACCTTGATCTGGCGATATTCCCCGGGGTGTGTTTCGCACCGGCAGGGAAAACCCGCGCGGGCCAACATGCCGTCGGTGAGTTCGGTCAGGGCCGCGTCCAGGCCGTCCTCGGTCACTTCGCCCACCGGTTTGGCGTATTTGATACCGCTGATACCGCCCAGAATGACTTCATCGGCGTGATCATCGGTATATCGGGCGGGAGCCCGCCGTCCCCCGCTGCGGCTGTCGGAGGAATAATCCCGCGACTCCTGGGGTGTCGGTGAAACCGCCGGGCTGACCGGTGCTTCGGGCGTGGGCGCCGCGGCCGCCGGAGCGGGTGTCGCGGGTGTTTCCACGTCCGGGGTTTCCATCTGCGGCTCTGCGGCAGCGATCTTTTTCTCCTTCAGGCGCGAGCCCAGGCCGCCAAAAGCCCGGCGCTGTTTTTTGGGAGTGGCCACGCTGGTCTCTTCTTTCTTTTCGGGAGGAGTGATGCTGGCAACGGGCGCCGGGGCGGGTGCGGGAGCAGGAGCAGGAGCAGGAGCTTCCTTCCGCTGGTTCCGGCGGTTGGCCACGGGAGTTGACGGTTTTTCCTCGGGCCGGCTCGCGGCACGGCTCTTGTCCTGCTTTGCGGGCCGGCTGTCTTGACGACTGTCTTGACGACTGTCCTGGCGGCTGTCCTGACGGCTGTCACGACGGCTGTCCTGGCGGCTGTCCTGACGATTGTCCTGACGTCCCGCCGCCTCGCGACGACCACGCTCATTGCGGCTACGGCCACCGGACGACCTGCTGCCGGTCTGCTCCTGTTTTTCAGCCTTCACCGGCTTCTCGCGGCGGTCCGGCTGCTGTTGGTCCCGCGCCGGTTTCCTTCCGCCGGCCTCCTGGGTCCGGCCACGGCCGCCGCGGCCGCGGGACCCCCGCCGGCTGCGGCTTTTTTCCTCGCGCCCGGCATCCTTCGCTTCGTCTTTCCTGTCCCTGGAACCGCCGGAGGGCTTGCGGCGCGAACCACGGCCACGCCCCCCGCTCAGGTTGTGGGCCTGGTAGTCGTTGTCGTCCACACGGAAGTCCTTGCCCGATCCGCCGCGCCGTCGCGGCTGTTTTTTCCTGACCAGAACACGGGCGGCCCGGCCGCCGAGAAATCCCATGAAACCCGACTTGGGTTCTTCGAGAACCTTGATTTCGACTTCGTCCCGACGGGCCCCCATGCGAAGCAGTGCTTCGGAAATGGCGGATTCCACCGTCTTGCCTTGTATTTCGATTCTGTCGCTCATGCTTTCTGCTTACCTCCAGTGGTAGGCGCCGTCTTATGGATTTTCCAGGTCTGGTATCCCTGCATCAGGGTGTTGATCAGCCAGTAAAGCACCAGGCCCGACGGCATGTTGTAGAAGATGAAGACCATGATCAGCGGCATCATCGTGTTCATGGCGGCCATTTGGCCGCCCGCACCGCTGGTCGGGGTCAACTTGGTCTGGAAGTACATGGCCACCGACATCAGGATGGGCAGGACGTTCAGGTCCGCCCCCAGGAACGGCAGCGCGAAAGGCAGTTGGGTGATCGCGTCGGGTTGGGAAAGATCATTGATCCACAACACGAACGGCTGGCCACGCAAAGAAATGGTGTGGCTCAGGGCCTGATAGAGCGCGATGAACACCGGCGACTGGACAAGGAGCGGCAGGCAGCCCGACAGGGGATTCACTTTTTCCTCCTGGTAGAGCTGCATGGTCGCCTTGTTCAGTTTGTCCTTGTCGTTTTTGTACTTCTCCTTGAGTGCATTCATCTTCGGTTGAAGTTCCTGCATCTTTTTCATGGACTCGGTGGATGTCTTCGTCAGCGGGTAGAAGGCCAGTTTCGTCAGGAGGGAGAAGATGACGATGATCAAACCGTAGTTCGGAATGAATCGGTGCAAAAACTCCATGCCCCACAAAACGACCTCGGACAGCGGACGGAAAAACTTCCAACCCAGGTCCATCGATTTTTCCAGGTCTTGACCATAGGCCTGAAGCAGCTCGGCCTCCTGGGGGCCGATGAAAAGGTCAAGGCGGGCGACGGCGATTTCGTCACCCACACCGCGTCCGGCGGGAATATCGATGGCCCATGACTGGGCCTCGAATTCCTGGTCGCCGCTCAGCCGGATGGTTCCCTCGACCGGTTCCCCCTGCTCCTGGGGAACGATTCCATAAACCGCGAAGTACCGGTTCTGCAGACCCGCGTAATGCACGGATCCACGCCACTGGCCCTCCACTTTTTCCACACTCTTCTTCAGGTTCTGGCGTTTCTTGTAGTGCAGATCCTCGCCGATGCGGCCCAGGGACCGCAGGGAAGGCAGCTCCATTTTCGTCACGCGCTCCGTCGGCGCGATGCCCTGGTTCCAGCCGAACCGGAATTCCTCCGGGGTTCCCGTGAGGTTCAGGGAATGGCGCGCCGCTTCGTCGGGCGCGGCCACCACCAGATCGACCTCCACGCCGTAGGTGTCCGGCCGGAAGGTGTAGATCTTGCGGATTTCCAGACCGCCGGCCAGAACCGCGGTCAGGGTCAGGGAGCTCGGTCCCGATCCCTCGGCCAGATCAAGGCTGACATGGTCGGTCCCGTAGACCGCCCGGCCCAGATCCAGGTCGCCGCCCCGGAAAAAGACGCCGTCCAGCCCGTTGGCGGGAATGCTCTCGGGCACCAGGTTGACCGGGCCCCCCAGCCAGCTGTCGTGTTCGTAGCCTTCCCACTTGGTGACCCGGCCGCCCTGGGTGGAAATCTCCATCCGGTAGAGCGGGGTCTTGACCGAGACGGTCTGCTCGATGCCGCCCGGCGCCAGGGCCAGGGCTTCATCGGCGGTCAGAATTACCGAATCCGAAGGAGTGGAAGGGTCGGTGCTTTCGGTTTCCGCCAACACGGGTTCGGTCCCGCCGGCGGAGTCGGTGGTGTCGTGGGTTTTGACCGGGCTTTCGGCCACCCCCGTGGCGGTCTCGGACGTCAGCGTGGAGTCGGGCCCCGACCCGGCAACCTGCTCGGGCTGGGGAAAGAACTTGTTCATCAGGTACGGGTAGCCGGCCAGAATCAGGAAGATGAGAACAAAGGCCAGCAGTGTGCGCCTATCCATGGGCGGATTCTCCGATGGTAGAGGATGATGCGGCGGACGACGGCTCATTCCCACAGGAATGACAACCATGATTGTGTTGATGGTCTGGTTGGGGAACGGGGTCCAGGCCCCCGGGGTGCCAAGGATGACAACGGACCACGCGCCGGAGTGTCAACCAGCCGCCCCGGAAAAACCCGTGGGTTTCAAGGGCCTCGGCCCCATAGGCCGAGCAGCTGGGATAAAACCGGCAAGTAGACGGCAACAGCGGTGATATGAACCGCCGATAGCCTTGGATCAGAAGATATGGCACACGCCACATACGATTCCCGCTGGTGCTCCGCCCTGGAGACGTTCGGGACAGGTTGCCGGAAAAATGACCGGAAAACCTGGCCGGTTCGGGCGCGCTGGCACCGGTTGATAAGGCTCAGGCGCGGTTCGGCGGGACTGAATGATACCAGTCGAATGATTGGGTCGCCTGCAAACCTGGTTTACTCAATTACGTTTGCCAGCGACCGAGCAGGTGGTCCAATTCTTCCCCAACTTCACGGGAATCAGCCCCCAGAATACTCCGGCGGGCGACCAGGACGACCCACAGTCCCTCAACCGCGCGGGGATCCCCGGTTTCACTTCCGGAATCCCGCTGCAGCCTTTTTTGAATGCCCATGACATGGTCTGAACCCTGGTCAAAGCCAGCGTCGGGCCGACCCAAATCCCCTTGCCGGAAGGCCTCTCGCAACAGCCGCTTGGCTCTGTTTCTCTTTACCGCGTTGCCGACTTTTTTACTGGCAACCACGGCCCGCGCCATGTCATCGGCGGGCAACAGGTAAACTACGAGGAAGCGCCCCACTTGTTTGGCGCCCTGCTCGTAGACCTTGTGAAATTCGCTCTTTTTCGTTAGTGATCGCCATGCAGTCATACCAGTCACAACACTTTAACTGTTCGCACAGCAGGATCCACACCATCGGGCAGATCAAGCGGAAATACGCTTGCGTCCCTTGGCCCGGCGGCGTTTGAGCACCAGGCGGCCGGCCTTGGTCGACATCCGTTTCCGGAATCCATGCCGACGAGCCCGCTTTAGATTACTGGGTTGAAATGTCCGCTTCACGGAACTCTCCTTTGGTTTTCTTTCTCAGCGCGAAAGATTAATAATCTCCTTCGCCAGTGTCAAGGAAAACAGCGGGTTATCCACACCGGCCAAGGCCCCCGACACACCTGAAACCTGGGGACCAAAAACCCCGCCCGCGAGTCCCGGGTTCCCGGAAATAAACCCCGAAAATCCTATCACCCAATAAAATATCAGGTTAAGAAGAAATTGATTTTTTCACGAGAAATCCCTTGCACGGCGAACTTTCCCCATGCTAATTTCGCCACAGGGTGGTAACAAACATCAGGGACGATGAAAAAGTTATCCACAAAACCGTGTGTTGTGGATAACTTTTCCCTCTCTGGTTGTGTTTTTACCCAACTTGTTTTTTTTAAGGGGTTTCTGGGTCTTGCTTCCCTGTTGATAACTCAGTGGAGAAGTGGGCGGGTCAACGAGGGAAAGGGTCCCGGGTCCATTCATGACAAATTTGGATACTTACTGGCCGGAAATTTTGGATGTTGTTCGCCAGAAAGTAGCCAAACAGACTTTTAACACTTGGTTTCTTCCTTTGTTGCCTGAAAATGAAGATGGATCCACTGGGGACAATCGGGACAACCGGGAAAATCCCTCAAACGGCTCTTCGGGCTCTCCCAAAGTGGCCTGCCCCAATCATTTTTTCATGGATTGGTTCAGTGAACACCATTTGACCTCTCTCAACGAGGCCGGATCCGCCTATTTCGGGCGGGACATAAATTTTTCCCTCAAGGTCAGGGAAGCCACGCCTGCCGGTGAAACCATTTCCGCGGTTGGTGCGAACAGCGAAGGACCGGCCGTGGTGCCGGATGACGCCGGTCCGAAGGAAGCCCCGCGGGTGGTCATCGATCCTTTGCCCAACGCGCCGGTTTCACGGGCGGCCACCTTGTCCAACATCAACCAGGACTACACGTTCGCCAATTTTGTCGTGGGTTCGGGAACCGACCTGGCCTTTGCCGCCGCCACCGCGGTGGCCAACAATCCGGGCGACCATTTCAACCCCCTGTTTATCCACGGGGGCGTGGGCCTGGGAAAAACCCATCTGATGCACGCGGTGGGCAACGCTGTCGGCGCCCAGGATCCGGACAAGAAAATCTGCTACGTCACGGCCGAAAACTTCATGAACGACCTGATCGGCTCCATCCGGGACAACCGCACGCCCGACTTCAAGATGAAGTACCGCAGCGTCGATGTTCTCCTGGTGGACGACGTGGCCTTCCTGGCCGGCAAGGAATCGACCCAGGAGGAATTCTTCCACACCTTCAACGCCTTATACGATCTCAAGAAACAGATCGTGTTGACCAGCGACCGTTCTCCCAAGGAGATCACCACGCTGGAGGAGCGTCTGCGCTCACGGTTCGAATGGGGTCTCATCACCGACATCCAGCCGCCGAACCTGGAAACCCGCATGGCCATCCTCAAGCGCAAGGTCGAGGTCAACGACATCTATATCTCCGATGATGTCATCACCTACATCGCGGAGAACATCACCGACAATATCCGCCGTCTCGAGGGGGCGTTGATTCGTCTCCTTGCTTTCGCGAGTCTGACTGGGCGAGAAATTTCTCTGGAAATGGCCTCCGAGGTTCTCTCCTCCTTTTTCCAGGGAAGTTCCACCGGGCCTGTGAAGATCGCCGATGTCATGAAGGTCGTCAGCGACGTCCATGACCTTACCGTCGATCAACTCAAGTCCAAACGACGCACCCAGGACCTGGCCCGGGCCCGTCAGATCGCGATGTACCTTGCGCGGGAAATGACCGGATCGTCACTGAATCAAATCGGGCGCGCCTTCGGCGGCCGGGATCATTCGACGGTTTCCCATGCCTACCAGAAGATCACCAGGGACATGAAGACCGATCCCCGCTTCAGGGGTGCCGTTCTGGACATCCAGGACCGCGTGCGCGGAAGAAACTAGGACTTTCTGAACGGTCTACTGAACCTCTCGGCATTCCTCCCGACAGCGCAGGCAGGGTGATGTCATATCCAGCGGAACACCTTTCCAACGGGCAACCTGGTTTTTTATCGTGCATCGGCTTCGTTTTTTGACGGGGAAAACTCCGGGGATTGGTGGGGATAAACAGGGTATTATTCCGGGTCCGCGGGTAGACTGATGAGGGGTGTGGGTAAAGAGTGGATGACTTGTCCGGATACCCCCGGACTTATCCCAGGGATAAATAAATTCTAGGATCCCTTTTTTCAGGGGCAGGAGCGGAATTGACGTCTTTTCAAAAAACTTATCAACATATCCCCAGCCCCTGTATCTACTACATGTTTTCTATATATATCAGGAATGAAGAAGGGAAAGCGCGGACTTGATCCGGGCGGGTCGATCTCCTATCATGGCGATCCGCGCGAAAAACGGTACCGCACGGCTGACATACCTTGACCGGAGGACGGCACAGTGAAGTTCGAGATCCAGCAAGAGGATTTGCAGAAGGCCCTGGACGTTATCGCTAACGTGGTGCCCACCAAGACCACCCTGCCGATTTTGACCTGCGTTCTGGTGGAAGTAACCGGGGACCGTTTGACCCTTTCGGCCACCAACCTGGATATCTCCATAACCACCAGCACGGACAAGGTGACCATCAAGAATGAAGGCAAGGTGGCCATCCCGGCGGTCAAGTTTGTGCCTTTCGTACGTACTCTGCGTCCCGGGGCGGTGGTCATCTCGCAGAAGGGCAAGCAGATCCAACTGGTCAGCGGCAAGGCCCGGATGACCGAGAACACCATGAACGTGGATGAATATCCCGCCCTCAAAAAACTGGAAGAAAAGAACGGGTTGGATATGGAAGCCGCTCTTTTGATCGATATGATCAACGAGACCCAGTATTCGGTGTCCAGGGATGAAACCCGTCCGGCGTTGATGGGAATCCTCTGGGAGATCCGTAAAGACTCCCTGACCCTGGTCGCGACCGACGCCCACCGGTTGGCCCGCAGCGAACGCGCCATGGAGTGGAGCGTGCCCGGCGACCGGGAAATGATCGTCGATACCGCCGGCCTGCGTCAGTTACCCCGGGTCGTATCGGGACTCGATGAAGATGAAGCCGCGTCCGGCAACATCACCATGTATATGGGGGAGAATCAGTTGTCGTTCCGCGCCGGTTCCACGGTGCTTCACACGCGGCTGCTCGAAGGACCTTTCCCGGACTACAACGCGGTCATTCCCCAGGACAACGACAAGGACATCACGCTGGACAAGGCCGATTTTTCCCAGACCATCCGCCGGGTCTCGATCACGGCCGACCGCATCACCAGCCAGATCAAACTGGGTGTGGAAAACGGACGCATGGAACTGTCGGCCCGCGGCACCGAAGGCAGCCAGTCCGAGGACGAGATCCCGGTGTCCTACGAGGGTGAAGCCCTGGAGATAGGGTTCAACTTCGGTTATCTGCAGGACATCCTGAAGAACATCAAATCCGAATCCATCATTCTTTCACTGAAGGATTCCCAGAGCGCGGCCCTGATCAAACCGGTGAACGAGGACGGCGAGGAAACCGGGGTGCTCTGTCTGTTGATGCCCCTGCGTCTGGCCGGCGACTAGTTTGCGGATTCTGTCTGCAACGGTTCACGGATTCAGGAACCTTCAGGAAACGGATTTAACTTTTTCGCCCGGGGTCAACCTTGTCCTCGGGCGAAATGGTGAAGGCAAGACCAACCTGCTGGAAGCCCTCAACTACCTGGCCCTCGGCCGGTCCCATCGCAGCGGTAAACCGGAAGAAATGATCAACTTCGACAAAGATTCCCTCCATGTGGCCCTGGAGGTGGAGGAGGACTCCGGGTCGGTGCTGTCCTGTGAATTCGGCCTGGAGAGGGGCGGCCGCCGCCGGTTCCGCATGGATGGTGAAAATGTGCGCCGCCGGGCCGACCTGGTGGGCCGCCTGGTCACGGTTTTCTTCAACCCCGAAAGCATTCGCCTCGTCAGAGGGGCCCCACAGCGCCGCAGACACTTCACCGATCACGGGATGTCGGAGTTCGATCCGCTGTTTTTATCCCACCTGACGTCTCTGCAGAGAGTCACACGGCAAAAAACCGGCCTGTTGCGGGATCTCAAAAAAGGTCTCACGAACCCTGCGGAAGCCCGCCGGGAACTGGATTCCTGGAACCGCGAGCTGTCTTCGCACGCGGCCGAGGTTTGCGCGGGCCGGTGGGAATATGCACAACTTTTGACCCCTTTTGCCCAGGATAATTATAACTCTATTACCGATAGTAAATTAGCGATGCATTTCCGGTACCGCCCAAATCTCGAAAGCGTAAAAAAACGGCTGGAAAACAACGACGAAAATCCTTTTCAAAAAGAGGACTTAGCTGCGGATATTTTTGCGGAAATGGACTATATTATGGACTCGGAAATTCGGCGCGGCAGGCCCCTGATCGGGCCCCAACTGGACGACTTTGAAGTCCTTCTGGACGGGGTGGACCTGAGGGTCTACGGATCGCAGGGCGAGACCCGCTCGGCGGCCATCGCCATGATCCTGGCGCGTAGCGACGTTCTTTTCCGGAAGCGTAACATTCGACCTGTCCTGTTTTTTGATGACATCTTCAGTGAACTGGATCGGCATCGCACACGCAGGCTGCAGGAACTGTCCAGTTGGGACCACCAGGTGTTCGTCGCCACGGCCCGCCGGGACGACGTCGCCGGATGGAGCCCGGACGAAATGAAGGCCTGGAATGTGCAAGGGGGCGGAATCACGGAGGACGCCGACGATCTCACGTGATGTGATTCCGACTGACCCAAGACGGCCCTTGAAGAGATGATCCCGGAAGTGAAATCTACAGGATGAGCTCCAAACGACAGGGTCCCTTGCCCGTCTCACGCCTCATCGAAGGCGCGTTGCGCCAGTGCGGTCTGCATGACCGGATGGAGGAAAGAGCGGCCCTGTTGCGCTGGCGGGAAATAGTGGGCGAGGAAATAGCCGGCCACTCGCGGGCGGTGGATCTCGTGGACGGGATCCTGGTGCTCGAAGCGGATCACGGCGCCTGGCGGCAGGAGTTGACCATGCTGGTGCCGATGATCATCCAAAAATTCAACGCCATGTTCGGTGAAGGGACCGTCACGGATATCCAGTGGCGGGACCGGCCGGTTCGCGGCAGGAAGCGCAAGAACGGTAAATGACGCAAGAAAACGAACCCATGGAAAACGAAGCCGTCGAGAAAAAAGCCGCCGCGGCCAACGGGGCCGCCGGCGCCAAGGACTACACCGCCCAGGGCATCCAGGTTCTCAAGGGCCTCGAGGCGGTGCGCAAGCGGCCGGCCATGTATATCGGCGACACCAGCACCCGGGGGCTGCACCACCTGGTGTACGAAGTGGTGGACAACTCCATCGATGAAGCGATGGCCGGCTATTGCGACGATATCCATGTGACCATCGGCGAGGGCGACATCGTCAAGGTCGTCGACAACGGCCGCGGCATTCCCGTGGACATGCACAAGGAAGAGGGCAAACCCGCCCTCGAAGTGGTGCTGACCAGCCTGCACGCCGGCGGCAAATTCGACAAGGGCAGCTATAAGGTGTCCGGCGGTCTGCACGGCGTGGGCGTCAGCTGCGTGAACGCCCTTTCGGAGTGGCTGAAGGCCGAAGTCCACCGTGGCGGCAAGATCTACCAGATGAATTTCGAGCGCGGGATCAGGGTGGGCGAACTCGAGGAAATCGGCACCTGCCCCGAAGACGAGACCGGCACCATCATCACCTTCAAGCCCGACCACCAGATTTTTCCCGAACTGGTCTACTCCTACGAGACCCTGCGGGGACGCCTGCGCGAGCTGGCTTTTCTTAACCGGGGCATCAAGATCGTCATCACCGACGAGCGCACCGAGAAACTACGCGAGGAGTCGTTCCACTTCGAGGGCGGAATCGTTGAGTATGTGCGCTGGTTGAATGAAAGCCGGCAGGTGATTTGTCCGGAGCCCGTTTACTTCGAGGGCGAAAAGGACGGCATCCAGGTCGAAGTGGCCATGGACTACAACGACGGCTACAGCGAGGCCTTGTTCACCTTCGCCAACAACATCAACACCACCGAGGGCGGCAGCCACCTGTCCGGTTTCCGCGCCGGCCTGACCCGCACTCTCAACGCCTACGCGAACACCTCGGGCCTGATGAAGAAGGACATGAAGAGCCTGACCGGCGACGACGTGCGCGAAGGCCTGACCGCCATCATCGCGGTGAAGATTCCCGAGCCCCAGTTCGAGGGCCAGACCAAGACCAAGCTGGGCAACACCGAGGTCAAGGGCCAGGTCGAGGCCCTGGTCAACACGTACCTGGGCGAGTATCTGCAGGAGCACCCCAAGGAAGCCAAGGGGATCATCAACAAATGCATCGCCGCGGCCCAGGGGCGCGAGGCCGCCCGCAAGGCCCGCGACCTGACCCGGCGCAAGTCCGCCCTGGATTCCGCCGCGCTGCCGGGCAAGCTGGCCGACTGTTCCAGCCGCGATCCGGCCGAATGCGAGATCTACCTGGTCGAGGGCGACAGCGCCGGCGGGTCGGCCAAGCAGGGCCGCGAACGGCGCTTCCAGGCCATCCTGCCACTGAAGGGCAAGATCCTGAACGTGGAAAAGGCCCGCCTGGACAAGATGCTGGGCAACGACGAGATCAGGACCATCATCACGGCCCTGGGCACGGGCGTGGGCGCGGGCATCCAGGACATCAGCAAGCTGCGGTACCACAAGGTCATCATCATGACCGACGCCGACG
This sequence comes from Candidatus Krumholzibacteriota bacterium, assembly GCA_039714075.1. Classification (GTDB taxonomy): domain Bacteria; phylum Krumholzibacteriota; class Krumholzibacteriia; order LZORAL124-64-63; family LZORAL124-64-63; genus JAGLCY01. The sequence goes on from JBDLKA010000014.1 coordinate 45,974, forward strand.
TTGACGGCAGCCACATTCGCACACTGATCCTGACCTTGTTCTTCCGCCACTTCAAGGAAGTGATCGAGCAGGGTTTCATGTATATCGCCGAGCCCCCGCTGTACCGGGTCAAGAAGGGCAAGACCGAAGTCTACGCCTACAGCGACAACCAGAAGGACCGCCTGGTGGAGGAGATGGGGAGCAAGGGAATTTACGTGCAGCGCTACAAGGGTCTGGGTGAAATGAACCCCGAGCAGTTGTGGGAAACAACCATGAATCCCGACTCGCGCACCATGACCCGGGTGACGGTGGAGGACGCGGCCGAGGCCGACCACATCTTCACCACCCTGATGGGTGACGAAGTCGAACCGCGCCGCCGCTTCATCGAGGAAAACGCGGCCCAGATCAAACTCGAGGACCTGGACATCTAGTTCCGGAATATTCCGGAACCCGGAAATCCAAGTGGACACGTGTCCGCGCAAAACAGAGGCAAGGAATGGCCGACGAGAAAAACACCCCCGATAACGAAAACCAGGAAAACCCGAACGTTCCGGACCTGGGCTCCACCGGCGAAACCATCGTCGAGGCGAGCATCACCGACAAGATGCGGACGTCCTACATCGAATACTCGATGAGCGTCATCATCAGCCGCGCGCTGCCCGATGTCAGGGACGGACTGAAGCCGGTGCACCGCCGCGTGCTGACGGCCATGAACGACCTGAACCTGCAGCCGGGCCGGCCCTACCGCAAGTCGGCGAAGATCACCGGTGACACCACGGGTAACTATCACCCGCACGGAACGTCCGCGGTGTACGACACCATGGTGCGCATGGCCCAGGATTTCAGCCTGCGGTATCCCCAGGTCGACGGCCAGGGCAACTTCGGTTCGGTGGACGGCGACCGGGCGGCGGCCGAAAGGTATACCGAGGCCCGCCTGACCAAGTTCTCGACCGAAATCATGCACGACCTCGACAAGGAAACCGTCGACTTCGTGCCCAATTACGACGGCTCGCGCATGATGCCCTCGGTCATGCCCGCGAAAGTGCCCAACCTTCTGGTCAACGGCGCCGACGGCATCGCGGTCGGCATGGCCACCAAGATCCCGCCCCACAACATGGGCGAGGTCTGTGACGGTCTGATCGCCGTGTTGGACAATCCGGATATCGAACCGGTGGAAATGCTGGAACACGTGGAGGGGCCGGATTTCCCGACCGGCGGCATCATCCACGGCCGGCGCGGCATCTATGACTACGTGACCACTGGCCGGGGCCGCGTGGTGGTCCGGGCACGGACCGAAACCGAGATCGAAGACAACGGCCGGGCCAAGATCATCGTCAACGAGCTGCCCTACCAGGTGAACAAGTCCTCGCTGATCGAGAAGATCGCCAACCTGGTGCGCGGCGGGGTCATCGAGGGCATCAGCGACCTGCGCGACGAAAGCGATCGCGAGGGTATGCGCATCGTGATCGTCCTGAAGAAGGACGCCTTTCCCCAGGTGATCCTCAACAAGCTCTATTCCCACACCATGATGCAGACGACCTTCGGCGTCATCAACCTGGCCCTGGTGAACAACCAGCCCCGGGTGATGACCATGAAGGAGACGATGAAGGAGTTCCTGAACTTCCGCGAGGAAGTGGTCATCCGGCGCACCCGGTACGAGCTGCGCAAGGCCGAGGAACGGGCCCACATTCTCGAGGGCTACCGCATTGCCCTGGACAACATCGACGAGATCGTCGAGCTGATCAAGACCAGCGAGTCGCCCGACGTGGCCCGCGAAGGCCTGATGAGCCGGTTCGGACTTTCGGAAGTCCAGTCCCAGGCGATCCTGGACATGCGCCTGGCGCGCCTGACCGGACTGGAACGCCAGAAGATCGAGGACGAATACCTGGCCCTGATCGCGCGCATCACCGAACTGAAGGCCATCCTGGACAGCCGGGAACTGGTGCTGCAGATCATCCGCGAAGAGGTGGAGGAGGTGCGCGAGGCCTATGGCGACAGCCGGCGCACGACCATCGTCGAGGACGAGGGCGAGATCGATATCGAGGACCTGATCGCCGACGAACCCATGGTTGTGACCATCAGCAACCAGGGTTACGCCAAGCGCATCCCGCTGGACACCTACCGGGCGCAGGGCCGCGGCGGCAAGGGCATCACCGCCATGGGCACCAAGGACGAGGACTTCGTCGACAACCTGTTCGTGGCCTCGACGCACCAGTACCTGCTGGTCATCACCCAGAAGGGGCAGCTCTACTGGTTGAAGGTGCACCGCATTCCCAAGGCGGGGCGCACCTCCAAGGGCCAGCCCATCGTGAACCTGATCCAGGTCCAGCCCGGCGACAAGGTGCACGCCGTGGTGCCGGTCCGGGAATTCAGCGCCGATAGTTACCTGGCCTTTGCGACCAACCTGGGCGTCATCAAACGGACCCCGCTGACGGACTTCTCCCGGCCGCGGCAGGCCGGCATCCGCGCCATCAAGCTGCTCGATGACGAACACCTGGTGGCAGTGCGCGAGACCGACGGTCAAAGCGACATCATCATCGCCAGCAGCAGCGGTCTGGCCATTCGTTTCAAGGAGACCGATTCCCGATCGATGGGCCGCACCGCGCGCGGCGTGCGGGGTATTGCCCTGGGCAAGGGAGAGCAGGCCGTCGGCATGGTGGTGGTGTCGCCCGAGGACCAAGAGGCGACCCTGCTGTCGTTGACCGAAAACGGCTACGGGAAACGCACGCCCCTGGAGGACTACCGCATCCAGAGGCGCGGGGGCAAGGGCCTGATCACCATCAAATGCAGCGACCGCAATGGTCCCCTGCTGGGAATCCGGGACACCCATCCGGGCGAGGAACTGATGGTCATCACCCGCAACGGGATCATGATCCGCATCACCCAGGATTCGGTCAGCCAACAGGGACGCAACACACAGGGTGTAAGGATCATCAACCTGAAGAAGGACGATCTGGTGGGCTCGTTCGCCAAGATCTCGCTGGAGGCCGTGGCCGGTATGGAAAACGGCGACGAAAACGGCGAAGAAGGCGGGAGCGAAGAGACCGGCACCGAAGACACGCCCCCCGACACCCAGGACTGATACCCTCCTGATTGCACGGATCTCCGCCTCCCCGGGGCGGGGATCCGGGCCCAACCAGGGAAAATAATGACCAGAACAAACACAATTCAGACAGCCGTTTGGGATACTTTGGCGATTTTGTGTCATTCCCGGTTGATTCCGGGCGGAAAAAAACCCTAGTATCCAGTCATGCCCAGCCCAGCGAGCCAGAAACCGAACCGCCCCGTAATGCCGCCCCAAACCCGGGCGGCCTTTCGCCCTCTGGTATTCCTGTTCCTTTATGCCCTTGTTTCTGGAGTATTCGCCGCCTCCGCAGCGGCGGATCAGGTCGAGGAACAATCGATCCACCGGTTCAAACTTCAGGCGGATCTGGCGGCCTTTGTCGACAACGAAGGCGGTCTGGTCATTCTGCCCTCGGGTTCACGATCCCCCTTGCTGCAAACGGAACTGGTGTCACTGACCGATTCCCGCCGCCGCCGCCCATCGGACTCCTTTCATAAAGTGGTGGGCGAAGGTGTCGTGGGCGGCCACCATGGTTTTTCCAGCCGGGCCGACGACGACCGGGACGGCAGGATCGACGAAGACCCCCTCGATGGCCGGGACAACGACCAGGACGGCAGGATCGACGAGGACTTCGCGGCCATCAGCGACGCCATGGTGGCGGTCCATCTGGGACGGAGCGTTTCCGGAGACAGGTCGGGCGATGGAGGCGTCCAGCTGGAATACTACCACTGGGGTCATTCCAGCCTCGGCTCGACGGTGTTTCTCAACGCCGGCGGGGCTGCCGGCGAAGCAACCTACCGCCTCACGACGTCCGGGTCCGCCTGGCAGGAAACAGGAATCAATTTCCTGCTTCATTCGGTGATCGGCCGGCCGGCCAGGAAAGATCCGGTGGCCCTTGTCAGCCGGGTGAGCCTGGTGGGCCGTCTGCGGGATGACGACCCGTGCACCGCGGGCACCGGCCTGTGGCTGGGCGTGATGATCCTGGATGATGATTCAGCGACCCGCTTCCTGTTGGAAGAGGACCGGCTCGACCTGCCCCTGGGCAAAAATCCGGTTCCACTGGCTGTCTGCGCCGCCGAATCCTGGCTACAGTTGAATCGCATAATGGGCGAGGCCCAAAGACTTTACGAGGGCATGACCGATCCGGTGGACAACCGCCGGGCCCACTGGATCGTGCCGCCGGCATGTTCCATGTGCCGGTCGGCGGACGCTCCCGGTTTTGATTTTGACCGCGACGCGGAGGGCCGGTCCATCCTCTCGGCCGACATCGTCCCCGGGCAGTGCGGGTTGCTGGATCCGGATCTTTTCCGGATTGACGGGCGGCTGCTGGGCGCGCCCCGGGAAATCCGGTGGCAGCCCGCCAAGGGCATGGGGGCGACCATCCCCTGGAGCTGTTCGACTGCCGACCATCTGCGGGACGGGTCCCTGACCGGCGCCGGTCCCTACCTGCCCCTGGCCGGACTTTTGAACCATCAAGCCCGGGGCCGCCTGGAATTCTTCTTCGACACACCGGCGAACATCCCGGCCGACCCGCTGGAAATTTCCGGTCGCTATCTCGACGGCCATCCTTTCCGGACCAACCTGCAGGTGGCAATTCCCAAGGTATCCGAAGGGTCCATCGACCCGGCGGCCTCCCCGGCGCCGGAGTTCGAAACAGTGGACGAGGTGGCGCGTGGTTTTGCCGAAGACCGGGCCCGCCTCCTGAATGCGGACCGGCACCACCTGAGCCTGTCTCCGGATTTGTTGATGGGCTGGCCCAACCCCTTCAACGACGTCATCAGCATTCGCTTCACCGTTCCGGGCACCATGAGGGAAGCCTTTGTCTGGAAGGATGAAGGGGAACAGCCCACCGAAATCAACCTCGAGGGAGCCGTGCCCTGGCCCGGCGGACAGCCCGGCGTGTCGGTCAAGATCTACAGCATCAACGGGCAGGAACTGGTGACGCTCCACTCGGCGACGCTGGGCGCGGGGGACTACACCGCCCAGTGGAACGGGACCGACGCCTTCGGCAGGAAGGTGGCTTCGGGGACCTATTTCTGTAAGCTCCAGTTGGACGATTGGAGCGTCACGCGACGGCTGGTATTCATTCGTTAACATCATATAGGGACACCACTCACGATCCCTCAACTTCGCTAAATCCCTGACGAATTTTCCTTTCCGAAAAAGCAATCACCATACCCCAAAATTCTCTCACGAAATCCGCTTGATTTAACCGGCTGTTTGCTCAGAATCATCGATTTGAGGAAAAGAAATCCATTGAATGGACCATTTTTGGTGCATGAAAGCCAAAATAACGTAAATAATCCATATTTTTTGATGGACAAGGCATATAGGGGCATCGTATTATTTATAACGTCAGAAGAGGAAATTTGTAGTTATGTCACCTTTGCGCTGCCCAAGAAGCTAAAAAGCTTGGGGGTATTAATGTGGAAGAACGGCTTGAAGCACAACAGGAGTCCTGGACAAGTTTCGTGATAGAGTTTCCGACCTATCCGAGACAGCTTGTTCACGGTCGGGAAGAGAGCCAGAAAATTCTGTTTCTCTGTCCCCAGACCGAGGCCAATCCCACGGAATTGTGCCTGGCCCTGTTTGGATCCCAGATCCTGATGCACAGGCTGCAAAAAGGGGAGTCGACGGATGCGTTGACCGCCACCGGGTTCGTTTTTGTCTACTCGGCCGAGACCACCAATGCGCTGCGGGGGGTCCTGGCCAGGTATCAGCAATTGACGAACGCGCCGGTATTGGTTTCCCAGAAATCAAACGTGGTCAAGACCGCGCATTTCGTGACCGAGTTCCTGAACCGGGTGACCGCGCCGGCCTTCGGCCAGCTGCGTGGAAACGGAGACGGAGCTCTCGAGGGTGGCAAAGGAGCCCAGACGGACTCCAGCATCACCCCGCTTCCCGGCAACGAAGAGCTCTGGAATGACAACCTGCCGGAGATCGTCCTGGTTACGGAGGACGGCCAAACGGTACATGCCTCCCACACACTCCAGGACTACCGGGCGGAATATGCGTGCCGCTACGTGCTCGCGCATTTCCACGAGAACATCAACCGGGACAAGATGGCCGAGACGGTCAACCTTTCCCCCGGCTACTTCTCGAACCTGTTCCGCTCCGAAGTGGGTATGAGTTTCAGCGACTACCTGATCCAGGTGCGGGTCGAAAACGCCAAGAGTCTCTTGCGGCGTTTCGATCTTTCCGTCGACGCGATCAGCAAGAAGTGCGGCTTCAACAGCCTGGCCCACTTCTCGAGGACCTTCAAGGACAGGTGCGGGCTTTCGCCGCTCAAGTTCAGGAAAAGTCCTCATGCAGTTGCCTAGCTAGCCTGACGGTTAAAGGCCCTTCCGGATTCCGGGAGGGCCTTTTTTCGTTGGTGCCTGATGATGGGTGGTGTGCGGGGAGAAATTTTGATGTCCTCGTCGCGATCCTTCGGATCGCTTCCTGCGGATTACAAAATTTCTCCCCGCACACCACCCATCATCACCCTTCCAGCGGAAGAAGGCCCTCTCGGAATTCGGGAGGGACTTCAACCGACCGTTAAGAAAATGCTCTTCTGGGGCTTTCGAAAAACTGTACCGGTGAAGCAATCTTTACCTTTTCTTGGCGTTTCCCATTATTGTTCCGGGTGTCTTCAGGCTATGGGTCCTTAGCGGCGGCCTGGAGGCGTGGTGCAGGGGTAAATTTTGTAATCCGCAGGAAGCGATCCGAAGGATCGCGACGA
>JBDLKA010000015.1:0-51581 GCA_039714075.1 Candidatus Krumholzibacteriota bacterium
GAAGTTCGGACCCCGCGGAGTGATCCACAGCTTCGCCGACGGCAAGATCGAGGATACCGGACCGCTGACCAAGAAGCGCATGGAGACCATCGACGACGATGTGGCCGCCCGTTCAGCGGACTTCATCGAAAGGCAGCACGAGGCCGGCAAGCCGTTCTTCGCCTGGGTGAACTTCACCCACATGCATTTCCGGACCTACGTGCCGGAAGAGGACGAGGGCAGGGCCGGCAAGTGGCAGAGCGTCTACCACGACGCCATGCTCAATCATGACGACAACGTGGGCACGGTGCTGGCCAAGCTCGAGGAACTGGGCATCGCCGACAACACAATCGTTTTCTACAGCACCGACAACGGTCCCCACATGAACACCTGGCCCGACGGCGGCATGACCCCGTTCCGCGCCGAGAAGAACACCAACTGGGAAGGCGCCTACCGGGTGCCTGCCATGGTGCGCTGGCCCGGACACATCGAAGCGGGTTCGGTCTCCAACGAGATCATGTCCCACATGGACTGGCTGCCCACCTTCGTGGCCGCCGCCGGGGACTCGGACATCAAGGAAAAGCTCAAAAAGGGCCACACCGCCGACGGCCACGATTACAAGGTGCATCTGGACGGCTACAACTTCCTGCCGTTCTTGACCGGCAAGGAAGAGGTCGGTCCGCGGAAGGAGTTCTTCTACTTCTCCGACGACGGCGACCTGACCGGGCTGCGGTACGACAACTGGAAGGTCGTTTTCGCCCAGCAACGGGCTCAAGGCACCATGTTGACCTGGAGCGAGCCCTTCGTGAACACCCGGTTGCCCTGGCTTTTCAACCTGCGCACCGATCCTTACGAGCGGGCCACCCTCACGTCCAACACCTACTGGGACTGGTTTCTTGACCACGCTTTCCTGCTGATACCCGCGCAGAGTTACGTGGGGGAGTTCCTGAGTACCTTCGAGGAGTTCCCGCCCCGGCAAAAGGCCGCCAGCTTCACCATCGACCAGGTCATGGAGCAACTGGCGGAGCCTCACCACGGGGGTTGATCTCCCGGAAAGTCATTCTCCACCGGCTTCCTCCACCTTGGAGGGGGCCGGTTTTTTTCGCCCCGGGGCGGGACCTTGATGTCATCCTTGTTCCCGGTTGCCGCCCGCTGCACTGGTTGATAGAATTCACCGCGTCATTGGACGATTCCGATTCCGAACGACTCCCCGACAAAATCCGGAAGGTTCGTTTCATGCATTTCATCCGCCCGGCAAGACTGACGGCCGCCCTGGTGGTTCTCATGGTTTTCGCCACCGTAGCCTCCGCCGCGGACGAGATCCCCACAGGCAATCCCGGTCCCTCCCATTTCCTGCGCGGCGCCGTCCAGGCGGGTTCGGTCCTGCAGACCAACGACTTCCTCAAGGGGAACAACCAGTCCGGTGAACCCATCGACAGTTTCCAGTCGCTCCGCCTGGAATTCGGCTGGCAGACCGACGGCTCCATGGACTGGCACCACTCCTACAACTTCCCCTCCTACGGGATCGGGCTCTACGGGGCAAATCTCGACAACGACGAGGAACTCGGCACACCCACCTCGCTCTACGGTTTCTTCGTCTGGCCCCTGGTCCGCGGCGAACGCTGGCGATTCAATTTCGACCTCGCCTTCGGGCTGACCAACGACTGGAAACCCTACGACCCGGTGACCAACCCGAAACAGATCGCCATGGGTCTGGGCCGCTCGGTCCATATCGAGGGCGGACCGAACGTCGAGTACCGCCTGGCCGACCGCTGGGCGCTGATCGGCGGGGTGACCTTCACCCACTTCTCCAACGGCGGGACCCAGCGGCCGAACCACGGGATCAACCAGGTCGGGCCGCTTTTGTTCGTCAAATACGACACGGACATGCCGGTCACTCCTCCGGTCCGGCGGCAGATCGATGACTTTCCGCGCGGCTGGGACCTGACGGTGACCGGCTCGACGGGCAAGCGGAACCTGGATCTGGAACTCCAACGCCCCGACCAGGAGCGGTTCCTGAACAGGAGTTACTTCATCGGCAACCTGACCGTGGGCATGGGGCGCAGGTTTTCCTGCAAATCGCGCTACGTCTTCGGCCTGGATCTGGGATACGACGAATCGGTGGGGGATCTCATCATTCTCGACGGCATGGAAAACGGGATCAACGCCAGCGGCAGCACCGGCGACAACTTCGAGCTGGCTCTGTTCGGCGGATACGAAATCGTCGCCCACCGGACCCACCTGGTCATCCATCTGGGCTACAAGGTCCTGCGCAAGGACCTGCCCAATCGCCTGCCCGACTTCTACCAGCGGCTGGGCGTGAAGCAGTTCTTCTACCAGGATTGGTTCGCGGGGCTGAACGTGCGGTTCCACGAGATAGGCAGCGCGGACAATCTGGAATGGAACATCGGGTACAAGATGGAGATGTAGCAATCCGGATTTCGGGGAGGAACAGGATGAGCATCCATATCGGAGCCGACCAGGGGCAAATCGCCCCGACGATTCTTTTGCCCGGCGATCCGCTGCGGGCCAGATTCATCGCCGAGAACATGCTCGAGGATGTCGTCTGTTTCAACGAAGTGCGCGGGATGCTGGGTTACACCGGCCGTTTCGGGCAGAAACCCGTCTCGGTCATGGGGTCCGGCATGGGAATGCCCACCCTTTCCATCTATATCAACGAACTGGTGACCGGGTACAACGTGAAAACGATGATCCGGGTCGGGACCTGCGGCGCCATGCAACCCCACCTCGAGATCGGTGATCTGATTCTGCCCATGACCTCGTCAACCAACGCCCACTTCAACAAGCTTCGGTTCAGCGGCATGGATTACGCGCCCGCGGCCGACTTCGACCTGTTGCTCAAAGCCCATGAGGCCGCCATTCAGCGCGGAGTCAGGGTTCATGTCGGGGGAATCTTCTCTTCGGACACCTTCTACGACGACGACCCTGACTGGTGGCGACAGTGGGCCGACTTCGGAGCCCTGGCCTGCGAGATGGAAACAACCGCCCTTTACACCCTGGCGGCCAAGTTCAAGGTCGCCGCTCTTTCGGTTTTGACGGTCAGCGACAGCCTGGTGACGGGAGAGGAAGCCTCCGCGCAGAAGCGTGAGAGAGGTTTCCCGCTGATGGCTGAAATCGCCCTGGCGATATCCCCCTAAATCGCTCCTTAATGTCCTCATTTACACGGGACAACTTTATTGCCGAGTGCTAGGATTCCCCCGTTGGAAGTGAATCCATGGCGTCCTCTTTTGGAGCGGGCCGTCCAAGGTCCGGATCCGGTGGAGAGGACTTGGTCGCACGCTGACACAGGAGGATGACAAATGATTAATCCCAGAAGATGGCTGATCTTGGCTGGCCTCTTGTTCCTGACCCTGTTGTTGACGGGGATCTCATTCGCCCAGGACGAACCAGTCGAAGAATCCGAAAAAGTCCTGGAAGAAGTGCTTGTCACCGCCCAGAAAAAGGAGCAGGGGCTGCGGGAAGTTCCCTCATCGGTGGCGACGCTCAGCGATGAAAAGTTGGATGCGATCACGGCCGGCGGACAGGATATCCGCCTGCTTTCCTCCCGGGTGCCCAGCCTCCACGTCGAATCGTCCTATGGGCGGACCCTACCCCGCTTCTACATTCGCGGACTGGGCAACACGGACTTCGACCTCAACGCGTCCCAGCCGGTTTCGCTCGTCTACGACGAGGTCGTTCTCGAGAATCCCATCCTGAAAGGTTTCCCGATCTTCGATCTCGACCGGGTCGAGGTCCTGCGCGGTCCCCAGGGGACCCTGTTCGGCCGCAACACCCCGGCGGGTATCGTGAAATTCGAATCCCGGAAACCCACCTTCGATTTCGATGGGTTCGGGCGATTTTCCTACGGAACCTACAACACCATGCAGTTCGAAGGAGCGGTCGGCGGTCCGGTGACTGAAGATCTTTTGGCCGTCCGCGCCTCCTTCCTCTATCAGGGCCGCAGTGACTGGGTGACCAACACAGCTCCCACCCCTCGCCAAAACGAAGACGAATACGGCAGCTACACCGATTTCGCCGGCCGTCTTCAATTCCTGCTCACCCCCGGTGACAATTTCAACGCTCTGCTGAACGTTCACATGCGGGATCTCGATGGTACCGCACGATTGTTCCGGGCCGACATCGTCGAATCCGGCAGCAACCAGATAAAAGACGATTTCAAGCGCGACGAGATGGCCGTCGACGCCCAAAACGAACAGAAAGTCGAGGAAGCAGGCGGAGTTCTCAAGATGGATTATGGATTCGGAGACCTGGTACTGACCTCCGTAACCGGCTTTGAGAGCGGAAAGATCTACAGCCGCGGTGACGTGGACGGTGGAATAGTCTACGATTTTCCCAATGACCGCTACCCAGCCGAGACCGCGGACGAAATTCCCAAACTGAACCAGTTGACCCAGGAACTCCGCGTGGCCAGCAACTATTCAGGCCCCATGAACTTCCAGGCCGGTTTCTTCTTCTTCGACGAGGATCTCGAGATCGGGTCATACAGCTTTGAAACCCTGACCGAGGGGCAACCCGAGAACGGGTTTGCCTCCCAGAAACAGGATACGAAGGCCATGGCTGTTTTCGGAACCCTGGAATACGACGTGACGGACAACTTCAAGGCCTCTGGAGGCCTTCGTTTTTCCGGGGATGAAAAGGAGTTCACTGCCGAGCGGACCACTTCCCCAATCGGCGGCGGAGCCCTGGCTTCGACCACCCAGATAAGGAAGGCCGATTTCCTGAGTTGGGACCTGAACGGTATGTTCACCGTCACCCCCGACATGAATCTCTACGTGAGGGGTGCTCGCAGTTTCCGAGCCCCCAGCTTTCAGGGTCGGGTACTGTTCGGGGATGTCATCTCCGTGGCCGAACCAGAGAAGATCCTGTCCTTTGAGGGTGGCTTGAAGGCCAACTTCAGCAAACGGTCGCGAGGTAACTTCAGCATCTTCCACTACCTGATGAGTAATCAGCAACTGACTGCGGTCGGTGGCGCAGGGAACTTCAACACCCTGCTGAACGCCGACCAGTCCACCGGCTATGGCATCGAAGCTGAAGTCGAATTTCTGCCTTTGGATCAAATCTTCCTGACTCTCGGCGGAAGCTACAACAAAACCGTGATCAATGATCCCGAACTGGGTACCGTTCCCGGCGGCGCGGCTGGCCTGACGGTCCTGGACCCGGAAATGCCCGGCAACCCCGGCGTCGTGTCCATCGATGGGAACAGCCTGCCCAACTCGCCGAAATGGGTGCTCAACGCCACTCTGCGGGCCGCCATGCCCGCCGGCTCGAAAGGCGAGGTGTTCCTGTTCACGGACTGGGCCTACCGTAGCGAGGTGAACTTCTTCCTGTACGAGTCCGTCGAATTCATGGAAGACGGTCTGGTGGAAGGCGGCCTCCGGGTCGGCTACACCACCTACGACCGGGTGTGGGAAGTGGCGGCCTTCGGGCGCAACATCACCGACAACCTTTCGCGCACAGGCGGCATCGATTTCAATAACCTGACCGGCTGGGTAAACGAACCGCGCACCTTCGGGGTCGAACTGCGCCGCAGCTTCTGATCCGACCCAAACCGGGGCCTGCGGACATCCTGAATGATCCGCAGGCCCCGGGCCGAAACATCATCAATCGAAGCGCCTACTCGGGCTGCAATCCCAGCTCGACCAGGCGCCTTTTTTCGCTCTCGACGTAGACCAGCCACCGTGTGGCCGTATCCCTCCCCTTGGGCAACCTCTGGGCTGCGGAAAAAGCCGTTCGCGCCTCGTCGAACCGCCCCAGCTCAAACAGTGCCATACCCTGCAAAATCTGCAGTTCCTGGGGATTGTCCACTCCCTTGTCCAGCGCTTCCCGGGCAGCCTCCACCGACTTTTCCCAATCGCCGAGATTGGCGTAACTCTGGGCGATCCGCGCGTTCAGCTCACCGTCATCCGAAAGTTCCGCGGCCTTGGTGAGAGCCTCGATGGCAGCGGAATGCTCCTGGGCCAGGATCCAAGCCTGGGACAGCAGACGCCAGTTGGCGGCCGTCCCCTCTACCACACCAGCGGAAAGTGCCTGGTCCAACAGGCCCCCCGCCCGATAAGGCACTTCGGCCTGCAGCAACAGCTGACACAGAAGTACGATTTCCGGCCCGGTCTCCAGATAACCCTGGGCATAGGCCATCTCGTAGGCGGCCAATTGCCTGACGGTATCCCCCATCTCGCCGTAGGCGGACGAAAGATGGACCCAGTATTCCTTGGCCGGGAACCTGGTCACGAGAATCTCCAGGACCTCCAGGAGATTTTCGTATTCCCCCAGTTCGAAGTAGATGACCCGCAGCAGGGCATACCAGTTCTCCTGAACCGGCTGACCGCGCTGTTCGGCCGCGGCGACAGCCTGCCGGATGGATTCCACGGCATCCCGGGGCCGGCCCAACTGGTAGTAGGCCTGGCCCAGCAGAACATAGGGTTGGGGACCGGGATTGGCCGCGACAGTCAGCCAGTTTTCGAGGTGACCGGCCGCCTTTTCATAGTGCTCCAGATGAAAATGCAGCTGCCCGAGGGTGTAGAGCGTGCTGGTGCGCAGGGCTTCCGGAAGATTTTCCTGGAGCAGCACCCGCTCGTAGGCCCCGATGCTCTCGGCGTAATTCTCCTGAGCGAAATAGGTGTATCCGTACGCGGTATAGAGCTGGGCCTTCTCGTTGGGATCCAGGTCCTTCATTTTCTCCACGTCGTCGAGGTAATCGAAGGCCTTTTCCCAGTTCTCGGCTTCGGCCGCTTCCTGGGCGCGGCTGAGCTTCTCGTAAACCTTTTCCCGCATGGCCATGGCCTTGCGTGTCGAATCCTGGGCACTCGCTATACCTGCGTTGCCAATAACCAGCACGAGGACGGCGGTTCCCAGGGCAAGACGCAAAAGTCGCCGTAGCCCATTACGTGGGCCCAAGCGGGCATTCCTTGCCTGGAATCGAATGCTCAATCAGCGCTCCAGTTGGTAGACGAAACGGTTGCGCACCCCGCGGACCTCGATCGGTTCGCCGTTGACCACGCGGGGACGGTACTTGAACTTCAAGGCGGCCGCGATGGATACCTTGTCGAAGATGCCCGTCGGTTCGGCCTCGACAACCGCCACGTCCCGGGTCGTCCCCGCGGCGGTGACCGTGTACTCCACGATACAATATCCCTCAATGCCACGGGACTGGGCGACCGGAGGATAGACGGGCGCGATCTTGACGATGGGCAGGTAGTCGCCGTCACTGGCGACCAGGCCCAGACCCGAGACCGACATCTCCACTTCGACGTCCACCGGTGCCACCGGAACCTCGAGGGACACCTGGGACTCGTCCACCGCATCTACTCTGGGCTGGATCGTCTCGGCAGGCGGGGCATCCGGGCTCAGCGGCTTTTCCGGCCGCCGGTCCCTGCGTTCGATGGCCTCCTCGCGTTGCACCCTGACGAAATCGACGAAATGGCGCGAGCCCGACTCGTCGAGCTTGCTCTTGGGCGTGGCGACCAGGGTCTGCATGGTGAACAGGACGCCGAGGGTCACCAGGATGCCCAGGACTACGGCTGCTGAATATCTGGCTACCATTCCGTCATCCTCACGGACCGGGTTGGCTGGCGGCGATGGCCACGTCGTACACTCCGGCCAGGCGCGCGGCGTCCATCACCTGGACCAGAACCCCGGAACGGGCGTCCTCGTCAGCCTGGATGACGACGGTTCCCTGGGGATTCTCCGCATGGAGCCGCTCGATGTTCGCCCGCACGGCCCGCGGATCGACCCGCCGCCGCTCGATCCAGATGTCGCCGCCGGCGTCGATGGCGATCAGGATGTTGGCCTTCTCCTTCGCCACGGCGGTCTGGGCCTCGGGCTTGTTGACGTCGATGCCCGCCTCCTTGACGAAGGAAGCCGTCACTATGAAAAAGATAAGCATGATGAACACCACGTCGAGCATGGGCGTGATGTTGATCTCCTGCTCTTCCTCTTCGGGCTGCAGCGCCATGTGTCTGTGTCGCATGAGACACCCCAATCAATCGTTGGTGAAAATATCGTCCAGGCCCCTGACGGCTCGGTTGGCCGCCCGTGACAGCAGGGCGGCGGCGAAAACCCCCGACAGGGCGCCCACCATCCCGGCCATGGTGGGAATTGTGGCCTTCGACACGCCCGCAGCCATGGAGCGGGTGCTGCCGGTGCCCGAGAGCGCCAGCACGTCGAACACCTCGATCATGCCGGTGACGGTGCCGACCAGGCCCAGCAGGGGGCACAGGGCGACCAGCGTCTTGATCATGGGTATGGAACCCTTCGCCGCCAGGGACAGCCGCGAGACAATGGCCGCGCGGATCTGCTGCGCGTGCCACGACTGTCTTTCGGCGCGCTTCTCCCAGGTCCGCCTTTCCACCGCGACCCGGCGCGGGTGCTCGGTCCGGAAGTAGAGAACCCGTTCGAGAATCAGGATCCACATCAGGAAAATGGTCAGCGCGATGGCGTTCAGGACCGGGCCGCCGAGCTCCATGAAGTCGCGGATGTCAACATAGGCGTCGAACAGCCACTGCATGTCCTCAACTCCCCTTGCCCGAGCGGGTGGCGACGATGCCCGCGCTCTGCTCCTGCAGGATGTGCAGGATGCGCTTGCTGCGGCCGGACACCAGCGTGTGCAGCAGGACGACGGGAATGGCGACCGTCAGACCCAGCACGGTGGTGACCAGGGCCTGCGATATGCCTCCGGCCATGAGCTTGGGATCGCCGGTGCCGAACAGGGTGATGGCCTGGAACGTGACGATCATTCCCGTGACCGTGCCCAGCAGTCCCAGAAGCGGCGCCACCACGCTGATGATCTTGATGAACAGGAGCGAACGGTTCAGCTGCGGCATCTCCCGGAACACCGCCTCCCCCAGCTTGAGTTCGAGGGTCTCGACATCGCTGTCGCCATGCTCGTCGGCCACCTGCAGGACCCGGCCGAGGGGATTGTCCGGCCGTGCCTCTTCGCTTTTCAACTGGGCGGTGACCTTGCGGCTGGCAAGGCCCAGGCTGACCAGGCGCTCCAGCGCGAGCAGGAGCCCGACGGCGCCCAGTCCGATGATGACGTAACCGATCAGCCCGCCCTGGCCGATCCGCTCGCGCAACGCGGGCCTGTCGAGGTAGGTGGCCAGGATCTGTCCCCGGGTGGGATCGACGCCGAAAGTGACGCTGCCTTCGGCGGCGTCCACCAGGGCGGCGGTTGTCTTCGTGAAACGGCCCTGAGGCTGGCGCCCCAGTTCGGAGAGGTTGCCGGTTTCCGGCGTGTACTGCAGGTACCGGCCCCGGGAAACGAGGTTGAACCCGCCCACGCGCACGACATCCTCATCGATCTCGCGGCCGTCCCGGGCGATGACCTTGGCCGGGAACCTTACGACCTTGCCCGTTTCCGTCATCTCCTGCTGCAGAAGGAACCAGAGTTGCTCGATTTCCTCTATCGTCGGCAGGGCGGAGTCCGAGGCGAGCTTGCCGTCCAGGTCGGCCAGGAAAACGTCCCGGTCCGGAAACTGGGCACTGGTCACGGAGTTCGCCAGGATGCCCCGGGTGTCGCCGGTCACCTGCTGCAGCACGCCGAAGAGCTCCTTCAACGAGCCCAGGCGGCGGTCGAGCTGGTCGGTGACATCGACGATCTTCAGATCATTGTCGTTGTAGGTATTTTCGAGTTCCTGGCTGCGCTGTTCGGCCGCACGCAGCTTTTTCCGGGCGTCGGCCAACAGCTGTTCCTGCTGATCCCGGGCGGCGCGGAATTCCGCCTCGCGCCGGCCGTGTTCGCCCTCGTCGCGCACCCGGCCCTCCTTGACCATCTGCAGCAGGGCGTCGAGATCGTCGGCCGTCCCGCTTTCCTGGGCCAGGGCGGGCAAGGCCGCCAGCAGGATAAGAAGGGGAAATAGGCAGCGGTTTCTCATGGCGCCACCTCCGGAGCGGGAATCTCGAGCATGAGCAGGTCCGGAGCCACCAGCTTCCGGGCGATGCGGATGCCCCGGCGCACCTGGTTGCGGTCGCGACCGCCGGTCAGTGAGGCCCACTGGTTCGTTTCGGAGTCCCACTTGCCGGTCGAGCCCGCATCGTTGGTCTGGTAGTAGAGTCCGACCCGGCCCAGACGCAGCACGTTGACCTCGAGATTCGCATCCCCGACGACCAGCGCATCCTTGTAGGTCTCGATGGTCCGGCCGAAATCGTTCTCGATCTGGAAGGCCTCGGTCAGGCTGCGGAACTTCTCGGCCAAAGTGACGTCGGCCCGCTCCATGAGCACCCGCAGGCGTTCGACCCGGGTCAGGCGTTCGTCGAGCAGGAAGGGAAGGTCGAGCTTGATGAACTGTTCCAGGCCGTCGAGCATGCGGATCATCAGGGGCATGATCTGGCGTTCGACGATGTCGACCTGGTCCAGGGACCGGCTCAGCGCTTCGAGTTCGAGATCCTGGTTGCCGATCTGGCGCTGAATGTAATCGTTGTAGACCTCCAGGCCGTCGACCTGCTTCATGACCTGCTTGTACTCGGACTCGAGATCCTGGGCCTGGCTCACCATCTCGTCGATCCGCGCCTGGGAAGCCTGGGCGATCTGGACCCGGGCCGCACCGGCGTGCAGGACATCGTCGAGATCGGACGCGATGCTGCCGGGTGAAAAGGCCAGTCCGAACAGGAAGGCCGGAAGGACCCTTGCCAGGAATATCCTTGCCGCTGGACGCTTAATCATTCCCATCTCCATTCTGCGGGCTGGGCCATTTTGGAGAATCCCGGTCGATGCCTTTCCCGGATTCAGCCTGTAAATCTCACTTGACAAGATGATATCCGACTTTACGAATTCCGCGAACCCCGGCATTGTCCCATGTATTCAAATCGGGCACCAGATTTTTTGGAGCGGCCGCCTCGCATCAATGGTTGTGATGCCGATCGATTTGGACAATTATTACCATTGGTGGGATAATCGCCCTGGACCCGGCTCGTCTCCCGCCAGCCGGAAAAATGACCGAAACCGGATCGTCACCCTTCGGCCGGAGCCCGCGAGATGAATCTGTTGCAGGATCTTCGCCAACGCCGTGTCCCCCAGATCGTCAGCGGCTATGTCCTCGGTGGTTGGGGTGTTCTTCAGTTTCTGGCCTTTCTCGAGAGCCGCATGACGGTTTCTCCCCACCTGGTCAACCTCATCGGGCTGGCCCTGCTGTTTCTGCTGCCGTCGGTGATCACTTTGGCCTGGGTGCACGGCAGGCCCGGCAAGGACACCTGGGGGCGCGCACCCAAGATGGTCGTGCCTGCGAATCTGGCGGCAACCGCCCTTCTGCTGGTGATCCTGTTCAGCGGCCGGGATCTCGGGGCGGTGACCCAGACCATTGCGGTCGAGGATGAGAACGGCACGGTCAAGGAGCGCGTCGTGCCCAAGGACGAGTACCGTCGCCGCGTGCTGATCTTCTACCCGGAGAACCAAAGCGGTGAAGAGGGCGCCTGGGCCGGCGAGACCATTGCCTACCTGATGAGTCTGGATCTTGGTCAGGACGGGTTCGTCGATGCGGTCGTTCCCCTGACCATGGCCGACGCCATGCGGGATGCCGGCAGTGATGACGGCCATGGACTGCCCCGCCCATTGCAGCGCAAGGTCACGCGGGACGCCCACATCGGATACTTCCTGACCGGCTCGATCGGGCGTCGGGACAGCCAATGGCAGTTGACCACCGAACTGCACGAAAGCGAATCCGGAAAAACCGTGGCCAACCGCACCAATGAGGCGGCCGACCTGTTCACGCTTGTCGACCGGGTTTCACTTCAGTTGCGGGAGGACCTGGGCATTCCCGCGGCCCATCTGGACAACAATCCCGATCTGCCCATCGCCGAACTCACCAGCACGGACCCGCAGGCGGTCACCAGCCAGGTGCGGGCCATCATTGCGGTCGCCCATCACAACGATTGGGAAGCGGGGCTGCAGCACCTGGAAGACGCGGTCGGGCGCGACCCGCGGTTCGCCCTCGCCCAGTTCCTGCTCTTCGGCGTGCATACGACCATGGGGAACAGCGAGGGTGCCTCGGCAGCCATCGCCGCCGCCATGGACAACCTCTACCGCGTGCCCGAACGGACCGCCTTCCTGATCAAGTCCCAGTACTATTTCGACGAGAAGAAGGACCCGGACAAGGCCATGGCCGTGCTGCACATGTGGAGCCGGATCTATCCCGACGACGTGAACGCCTACGAGATGCAGGCCACTTTCTATTTCATCCGTCAGGATCTGCCCCGGACCATCGCCGCGTACGAGCGGATCCTGGCCATCGACCCGTCACGGGTGAAGTACATGGAAGAGCTGGCTGACCTCCACACCCAGCTCGGCAACTACGATGAGGCCGAAGGTTACCTGAAACGATACGTGGATATTTATCCGACCCGGACCGACGGTTACGATGACCTTTCCGATTTCTACAGCGCCACCGGCCGTCTGGACGAGGCCCGGAAGGTGTTGGACAAGGCCCTGCTCCTGGAGCCTGAAAACCTGGATTTGAATCTCAGCCTGATCGATCTGGAAATCAAAGTCGGGAAATACCATGAGTCCGAACAGGCCCTGGCCGATCTGATGGCGCGGGCCGGGACGGCCAAGGAACGCATGCGGATCTGCGCCCGGCAGCTGAAGTTGGGCGGCGTCCAGGGAATGCCCGACGTCGTCCTCGACCGACTCGAGGCTATTTACGAAGCCACGCTCGAAATCCAAAGTCCTCTGCAGGCCAACATCATTTATTCGGTGATGCTTCCCGCAGCCAGCATGGCCGGGCGACCGACGGAAACCCTTTCACGCCTTGCCGAGGTCAAGTCCCGCATCCCGGCCCCCTTCACCGATCTGGCGGGCATAGGGGAAGCCTGGGTGTATGCCGACCTCGGTCAGGTGTCCGCAGCGACGGCTTCCCTGGCAGCCGCGGTTTCGATTGTGGATTCGTACAAGTTAGAAACCTTTCGCCCCAGCATCTCGCTGATCGAAGGTATGATTGCGGAAGCGGCGGGCGATCTGGACGCGGCAATCCCGCACTTTCGCGAGGCCGCAGACAAGGCGATCAAGCCCGATCCCTCGTATCAAGTCAGGCTGGCCCGGGCGCTGCGCCTTACCGGTGAAGACGAAGAGGCGATGGCTGTTCTCCAAGACGCCCTGAAAATCGAACCTGCGCACCCCGAGTACAATCTCGAGTTGGCGCATCTGCACCACCGGCGGGACGACCCCGTCAAGGCGCGCAAACACCTGAACGTGGCTCTGGAAGCCTGGGGCGGGGCGGGGCCGGAGTATCTGCCGGCCCGGGAAGCCCGGCAACTTGCGGACCAGCTCAAGGCGCTCTGATACTCGGGACGGTTGCGGTCCGGTCCGCAATCACATTCCATGAAAAGGGGGTCATGGATGCCGATCGACTTGTCGCAGCCCAACTGGGAACTGTTGGTCCCGCCACTTCTTCTGCTGTTGGTGGGACTCGTGTGGATTGCCGCAAGCCTGAGCAGGGGCCGCTTCACCCTGCCCGGCCACCTGGGTTACTTCTGGGTATTTCTCCTCATCTGTGTCATTACCGACTTCTTCTCTTTTACACCTGCCGTCTGGCTGATGGCCCTCGTATCCTTCCGGGCCCTGCGTGAGTATTTCTCGCTGGTCGACCTGCGGCTCGAAGATCGCTGGGGTGTTCTGGGCGCCTATCTTTCGATTCCCTTCATGATCTATCTCATCCAGATCGACTGGTACGGCTTCTTCATCGTCTCCATCCCGGTCTACGTTTTCATCGTCATTCCCTTCCTGGTCACCCTTGCCGACAGCCAGAGCCAGGGGAGCCTGCTTTCCATCGGAGCCATTGACTTCGGAATCTTCTTCTTTGTCTTCTGCCTGGGACATATCGCATACCTGGCTTTTTTCTCCACCTGGTTGGTGCTGCTTTTCCTGCTGGGAGTGGTCGGTTGCAATGCGGCAAATGCCATAACCGCAAGAAGGGGTCGAATGCCCGGCTTCGTTCTCTCCTGCCTGATTTGCCTGGCCCTCACCCTGGGACTTCGCTCCTGGACTCTGGTGCCGACGGGAGCCGCGGTATTTCTCGGCTTTCTGATTCCGGTGCTCGTTCAGATGGGGAACCATACCGTCGACGCCCTGGGACGTGACCTGGGAATCAGCGCCGCCGATCTCGAACCGGGCCGCGGGCACGTTCTTTTTTCACTGAAGGCATATCTCTTCGCCGCACCGATCGTGTTTCACTATCTGCGCTGGGTCATGAAATTCGGCGAATTGATTCACCGTCATGGCACCTGACCCGCGCAGACTGCTGGCCCTGTTGCTGCACCTGCTGGTGTTGCGGCCGTTCCTGCACCTGGTTTTCGGCTTGAACGTGCGAGGACGGGAGAACCTGCCGACCCGTGGCCCCTGCATCCTGGCCGCCAACCACAACAGCCACCTGGATATCCTCACGATCTATGGCGCCCTGCCGATCCGTTTGGTCATGGCCGCACACGTCGTTGCTGCGTACGATTACTTCGCTCGCCACCGCCTGCTTTTCGCCACCGTGGATTTCCTCTTCAAACCCGTCTGGGTCGACCGCAATTGCCGCGGGGGCGACACCCTGGACATGATGAACGGCTACCTCGAAGCGGGCGAGAGCATCATCATTTTTCCGGAAGGAACTCGCGGCGAGGCGGGGCAAATTGGGAATTTCCACTGCGGAGTCGGAAGGCTCGCCGCCGATCATCCTGAGGTTCCCCTGCTCCCGGTTTACCTGCGCGGCACGGAACGGGCTTTGCCACGTAAATCATCCTTGCCCTTGCCTATCTGGCAGCATATCAGCATCGGACCACCGCAGCGGCTGGATGCCGGCGTCAGGGACACCACTGAAGCCCTGCGGGAAAGCATTCTGGCTCTGGAGCGGTCCGAAATCGCCTCGCGTCACCAGCGCAGGCCCGATCGCCGCCGAACCTTCGTCGTCGCCGTACTGGGCATCGACGGCTCGGGCAAGAGTACCCTCTCACGACGCCTTTCCCTCGACCTGTCCCAGGCCGGGCGCACCTGTCTGATCGGTGACAGCCTTGAACTTTTCGCCGACGGCGACCCTTGCGCCGCGCAGCCACTGTTGAAGGAGAAGCTCCGTCGCTGGGTGAGCGCGCAGGCCAAGGACGCCAAATCCCTGGCCCGTTACAAGATTCCCAAACTGACCGAACTCCTGCTGCGCGACGCCCTGCTGGGGGAAACCAAACGCTGGTACGGCTCCGACCTGATCTTCATGGACGGCTCCCCCATTCTCAACATGACGGCCTGGTCGATCCTCTATCGACCGGAAATGATGAGCGCTGATTTCTGCGCCCGTGCCATGGCGATCCTGGCCGGACGGGGATCGGCGAAGGATCCCCTTTTCAGCGAGTTCCCGGAACTGAAGGTGATGAAGCGATTGGGCCTGACCCGGCTGGCCATGCCGGACGCGGTGATTTTTCTCGATATTCCAGCGGCGGTCTCCATGAACCGGATCCGAAACCGGGGTGAAAAAATGCAGGTTCACGAAACGGAGGAGAAGCTGGGCCGTCTGCGCGAGGCCTATCTTCTGGTGGTCAAAGCCACGGCCGAAAAAATGGATCTGCCAACTTTCATCCTGGATGGAGACCGGGACCTGGAATCAATTGCGACCGAGGCCCGGCGCGCCGTGGAAGGCGCCCGCCCCGAATCAGGAGGTAACGGGGAATGAGCACGACCATACATGTGATCGCGACCACCATCTCCGGGTCGATCAGCGACTGGAGCAAGGTGGAGCGCATCCAACCCCTCTTCGCCGAGCATGGTTTCGACGATCTGCATCTGCACGTGGTCGACAGTCATGCCGGAGCCAGGAAGCAGGCGCACCGGTTGGTGACCGAGGGTCGGCGCCTGCTGATTTCGGCGGGTGGTTCGGGCACCTTCAACGCCGTGCTCGAGGGTTGCTGCGATGCGAAAGTGCCCTTGGGCGATATCCGTCTGGGATTCCTGCGCAAGGGTTCGGCCGACCTGCTCGGCAAGGTCCTGGGCATGCCGGACGAGATCGAAGCCGCGGTGGCTGTCTTCGCCGAGTCAATCCGCGCCGGACACGTCATGGCCTGCGACGTCCTGTCGGCCCGCAGCGAAGGCAGCGACGACCCGCCTCGGCATTTCGTGGGTTACGGGGGCGCGGAAATCTTCGGCCGCATCCCGTTTTTCACCGAGAACCGGTTCATGAAGTGGTACAAGGGCGTGCTCAGCCAGGTATTCGGCGATCTGGGGCCCTTCACGCTGGGCATGACCCTGGCCCTGCTCGAAAAGATTCTGAAAGGACCCTTCGGCCGGAAGAAGTGGCAGATCCTGCTGGATGGCCAGGAAGTCGCGGCCGGCCCCTACCAGGCCCTGATCATCGTCAACGGGTATCTGGGACCCGACATGCCCTACTCGGATGACGCACTCGGCTCGGGTTGTTTTCATCTTTTCGCCCTCAGCGACCTGGGCGCCCGGCGACTAATCGGACAGGCCCGCCATGCCCGGAACGGCACGATCATGCAGGATCCGTCCCGGTGGGGAATGACGCACTTCCACGTCAAGGGGACGCTGACCCTGGAATCGGTGGGCCAGCGATCGTTCCCCTTGAACGTGGACGGGTCGACGCTGCGATGCCGGGGAGCCGCAACGATCAGGCGCGTGGGCGAGATCAGCCTGATCGCCCGGCTCCCCGTTTGAAACAGCCCCCTATTCCACGAGTAGGATCTTGTTCACCTGCGTCTGTGCACCGCCTTCGAGTCTCACCAGATAGGCCCCGCTCGCCAGACCGGACCCATTGAGCGTCACTTCGTAACGGCCCGGCTCCCTGTTTCCGTCGAACAGCTTGACGACTTCATGACCACGCAGATCATAGACTTCCAGGGAAACATGCATTGTCTGGAAGACATCGTAGGAAATCACGGTTCGCGGATTGAAGGGATTGGGATGGCTGGGAAGCAGTTGAAGCTTCAAACCCCTCTGCCGGGGAAAAACATTCGACGGCTCCGCCACACCCAGGGTCACCGACCGCAGAAGGGGAGATTCCGGGCCGGGTCCTCGGGTGAAATTCAATTCATATTGCACGTAGCGCGATAACGGATCGGGAAGCAAACCCGGTTCCGTCGCTTCCATGCTCCAGGGGCCCAGGGCCAGGGGGTCCGTGCCTGAACGAACCCGCATCCCGACCGTCCCCCCCGCGGGACAGTATGCATCCCTGTCCCAATACCCGGACCATGAAGGGGTTTCCGTATCCAGAACGGAACTCGTCAGGGTTCCCGCGGGCGCAAACGAGGTCACTTCCCACCAGTTGACAAGCCCGCTGTTTTCAGCCGTTCCCACCGCGTCCAGATCGCCGTCCCCGTCCACGTCGGTCGCCAGGCACGCCCAGGCATCCCCGAAGGTGGAACTGATGACGTGCTTGACCCAAACGGTTCCCGCACCGTCGTCGTTTTGCCACCAGGTCAGGCCGCGGGCGAATTCGGCGGCGGCCAGGACGTCCAGGTCTCCGTCACCGTCCATGTCCGCAGCCGCGGCGGACAGGACCCCGTTGAAATTGGTGTCGATATTTTGCTTCGTCCAAACAATGGGGTCGCCCCCTTCATTGCGCCACCAGGCGACATCATCGGCCAGGTAGGCGGCCCCCAGGACATCCACGTCCCCGTCATTGTCCAGGTCACCGACGTCCACCCAGTGGGCCTGGGCGAAGCTCGTGGCTATGTCCTGTCTGGTCCAGACGATGGGATCCCCGCCCCCGTTGCTCCACCAGCTGATCCGTCCCGGTATCGTGAGGGAAGCGGAAGTCACGTCCAGATCCCCGTCCAGGTCGAAGTCGCTGACGGCCACCGCGCTGGCCATGCCAAACCCGGCGTCGATGGTCAGGGTGCCGCTCCAGACCGGCGGAGTTCCTCCTTCGTTCCGCCACCAGGCGACACTGTTGCCCTCCTGGGAACAACCGACGATATCGGGATCGCCGTCACCATCCATGTCCCCGGTTGCAACGTGATGGATTTGGGGGAAATTATCAGTGACCAGGCGCTTGGTCCAGGTGAGCGGGCTGCCCCCCTCGTTGCTCCACCAGGCAAGGTCGCCCAGGAGATAGTTGGCCCCCAGCACGTCCAGATCGCCATCCTGGTCCAGGTCGCAGACATGAACGGCGATCTGCGAAACCTTGCCCGTCTCCAGAACCTGTTTTGTCCACTGGACGGGATCCCCGCCCTCGTTCGACCACCAGGCCGTTTGACCCGACCCGTGGGCGGCGCCCACGATATCGGTATCCCCGTCGGCGTCCAGATCACAGGCATACAGGCTGCACGCGCCATTGAAGCCCGTCGCCACCGAATGCCCGACCGGCGTGGCCGGGACCGAAGCGAGAGCCAACTGCCCCGGCACCGCCAGCCAGGAGGCGTCTTGTTGGCTTGCGAACCCGCTGGTCCAAACCGTTCCCGCCAAATCCTCCCCGGGTCCTGCGGACCAGTCGGTCTGACACCAATCCTGAGCCGCGGCCGCTAAGGGAGCGATCAACATCAACATCGCGACCAAGAACCTGTAACAATGCATCTGGCTTACCTTTCATTGGTGACCGATCATGACGAACGAGGCCAAGCTACGGAAAGGCGCCGACGGGGGTTCAAGAACAAGCCAAGGATTGCCTAAGAGATGTCCAAGGGGTATAATCACTGACATATCAACGCTTTTCCGACGCTGCCGTGGATACCGTGGTCCTACACAGGAGTGCTGATGAGCGATTTTCGGGAAGACCAACCCGGCGAGCGGTTGCACGAACCGGAGCCACCCACCCGGGACTACCTGTCGGTACCCCCATTCAAGGTGGGAACATGGCGGGTCGAACCGTCCTTCCTGCGTCTGGTGGACGGTGATCAGGTCGTCCAGATTGGCCCCCGCCTCATGCACCTGCTGATTGTTCTGGTCGAGGGGCGGGATGATGTGGTCACCCGCCGCAAGTTCATGGAAAGCGTGTGGTCCGACGCCGTCGTCACCACCGACACCCTTTCGATGGCCGTTTCGGACCTCCGCCGCGCCCTGGGCGACAACCCCCAGAATCCGGAATACATCGAAACCATCAGGAATGTCGGTTATCGGATGGTCGCGCCCGTCACCCGTCTGGACAGGACCCGGGATGACGCGGCGGAAATGCCCCCTGCTGAAGACGCCGGACGTGCGGTACGGTGGAACACCGGTCCTCGGATTCTGGTTGTTGTGGCACTTCTGATCCTGGCTCCGATCGTGGGCAAATTCGCCCTTTCGGAAAGAGGGGCGTCATCCCCCGCGGCCGTTCAGCCCATTCTGCAGACCCGACCTCTGACGTCGTATCCCTCGAGCGAGATCCAGGCGGCGCTTTCGCCATCGGGGAACGAGGTCGCCTTCGCCTGGTCCGGCCCCGAAGAATCCGACCTCGATATTTACGTCAAGCGCCTGGACACCGACCCTCCCCAGCGCCGGAGTGATTTGCCGGGTTTGGACTATTTTCCTGCCTGGTCGCCGGCGGGCGACCGCATCGTCTTTGCCCATGCCCGGACAGGGGAAAACCCCGGCACCGACATCATGACCGTCCCCGCCTTTGGCGGGCCCGCCCTGGTTCTCTTTACCACCGACCAGCGCCTCACCGGGCTGGATTGGTCTCCCGACGGTGCCCACCTGGTCCTGAGCCTGCGGCCGCGGGGCGAACGGCAATCCCGAATCCACTTCCTGGATCTTCAAACCCTGTCCCTCGCGGCGGTTCAAATCTCGGCGCCGGACCTGGCCGGCTGCGACTACCCCGCCTATTCCCCCGACGGAACGGTGCTGGCCTTCGTCGGCAGCGACGAGGCCCGCCTCAAGGACATCTACACGGTCCCGGTAACAGGCGGGCAGGCCAAGCGCCTGACCTTCGCCCAACGCGAGATCTTCGGGCTGGACTGGGCCTGCGACAGCCGGCATATCATCTTCGCGTCACTTCCGTATCAGAATTACGAACTGTGGAAAGTCGACTCCGCCGACCGTACAATGACCTGGCTGCCCACCCCGGGAGACAAGGTCATGTACCCCTCCATCAACTGCGCCACACGGTTGCTGGCCTATGAAGAGACGTCCTGTGATTTCGATGTCTGGCGAATCGACTTGAATGACGGCGGTTCCGGCAGTGCCGGCATGGTCCCCATTATCGACTCCACCAGGGAGGACTATCAGGCTCAATATTCACGGGACGGGCAAGGCATAGTTTTTGTCTCGACCAGAGAGGGCAGCCCCCAGATCTGGGTCAGTGATCCCGAAGGCAATGACCCGGCTCAATTGACGCACCTGGAGGATGTCCTGCCGCAGCACCCCCGGTGGTCACCCGACGGCCGGCGCATTGGTTTCAACGGCATCGATCAGGGTATCAGCTCGGTTTACTTCATGAACAGCTCCGGCGGCCTGCCCGAACGTCTCTCTTCATCGAACGAGCACGAGGTTTTTGCGGGTTGGTCCCCGGACAGCCAGTGGCTTTACTATGTTCGCGTGTCCGGGACCGGGCGGGGCCTGTGGCGCATGCGGACCGACGGGTCCCGGCAACAGATTCTCATTCCCGATGCCAGAGCCGTGGTAGGACAGCCGAGTGAGGAATTGGGCCTGGTGTATCTCAAGTTCACCGAGTCGGGATTGTGGCGGCGGGAATACCCGGACAAAGAACCGGAACTCCTGGTGGACGGCACCGCCATGACCCGCTGGCGTGGTCTGGCGATCATCGAATCGGGTGTCTATTTCACGCGCGTTTCAGGCAATCAATACACACTCAACTTTTTCGATTTTCAAACCCGGCAAGAGAAGTTTCTCCGGAAACTGGATGTCAAAAGCTGTTACGGCCTGTCCGTCGCGCCGGACAGGCAATCCCTCATTTTCAACGGTTATGACTTTCTCCTCTGTGATCTGGTCATGGTGCCCGGGTTTCATTGATCCTGTCAATATCTTCAGGCCCGCCCGCCGGGATCCAATCCCCGTCCATCTTCAAATGATCGATTCAGCAACACCCCGAACCCCTTACAGTCAGCGCAAAACCTGCTGACAACAATACGTTTATGGCCCTGAGCTGTTTATTAGGCAACTTTTAGCTGCGCTTTACAACCCCACATGCTTCTAAACCCTATGGTTATTTCGATCACATAACGAGGTCAAAAATGTGGTGATTTCAATCGCGCAATTCACCGCTTTTCCGAACACCAAAATGAAAGTGGAGCGACAATGAAAAATGGTCTGAAAATTATTATATTAGCGGGAATTCTGCTGATCAGTACAACGCTCTTCGCTCAGGTTCGCATCGATTCCGACTTTCCCTTCCAATCCGACCCGGCCAAGAAATATTCGCTGTATATTCCTTCCGGTTATGAACCGGGTACTCCGCACAAGGCCATGATCGGGCTCCATCCCTATTACCCGGGCTTTGACTCGGTTGCATGGTGCGATACTCTGACGGCTTTTGCCGAATCCAACAATTTGTTGTTGATTTGTCCCGACGGTGGACCGGACGGGCGAATTAGTGATCCCCTTGATCAGGCATTTACCGAAGCGCTCCTCGATTCGGTGTCAGGGTGGTACGACCTCAATCCGGACAAGGTCTTTGTGATGGGGTTTTCCGTCGGGGGACTGGCTACCTATACCTTCGGCCTGGCTCACCCGGAGAGATATGCGGGATACATCCCCGTCGGGGCGGCCATATCCCATGTATCCCAATTGAGCGCAGTTATAGGGAATTCAGAGGGCGAAGCGATCTATATCGTGCACGGTGCCTACGACAGTCCCAACACGCGCTTCTTTCCGGTCAAGAATGCCTTGCGGGATGCAGGGGCCGTCCTCAATTATCAGTTGTTGCCCGGTGTCGGTCATACGTTCGATTTCCCCAATCGAAATGCCATCCTTTCCACTGCCTATGCCTGGGTCGATGCCGCCAGCTCGGGCATAGTAACCGGTGTCGATGAACATCAGGGAAGGCTGGCGAAGGCCCGCCTGTTTCAAAACCATCCCAATCCTTTCAATCCCGTTACAACGATTGCTTTCGATTTGAAAACTCCGACGCCCGTGGAATTGAAGGTATTTGACACCAAAGGCAGACTTGTCCGGGCATTGCATAACGGAGAATATTTTGGCACCGGTCATCATTCAATCAGGTGGGACGGAACAGATGACAACGCTCGCCGGGTCAGTTCCGGGACGTATTTTTACAGACTTGTCACCGAAGATGTAAGCATTGCCAAGACCATGATTTTGCTCCAATGAAATGGAACGGTAGGTCAAGTCCTTGTAGTTGGCCCCGGGAAAAACCCGGGGCCGGATGTCAAAAGGTGTTACGGCC
Organism: Candidatus Krumholzibacteriota bacterium; assembly: GCA_039714075.1. Taxonomy (GTDB): domain Bacteria; phylum Krumholzibacteriota; class Krumholzibacteriia; order LZORAL124-64-63; family LZORAL124-64-63; genus JAGLCY01. The sequence continues at coordinate 22,248 of JBDLKA010000015.1, forward strand.
TCCGTCATGTTTGGATTTTTTTACAACATAACTGATTTAAATTATTGCAGTTAAAAAGCCGTCTCCTTTACTGGACGATTTTTATCGTTTGCCGGGAACTTTCACCCCCCCGCCATCCGTTCTCCCCTCGAAATCGCCAACCTGCCGACCAACGCCCACGGACCCGGCAGGATTATCGCAACCACTTTCGGGAGGAAGACCCCCCATGACCTTGCGCAAGTACGTTTCCAGATCCATGGTCCCGGTAATGCTGGTATTGCTGACCATCGGTGCGAACCCCGCCCTGGCCGCGGTCGCGGATTACGTCGGTTTCGGCTGGGAAACCGGTGGCATCGACCCCAGCGTGCCCGGGGACGAATTGGCCATCGCCACGGTCGTCACGCAGATCGATGCCCTCTTCGGTATCGACCTGAACGCCGTCGAAAGCACGTTGTACATCGACGGGTTGCTAAGCCAGGGGGCGATCGTCAACCCCTCCACCGGGATCACGACCATCAGCTACACCGGTGGAACCCTGCGCCTCTATGCCGATCCCGGCGAGGACAGCGACTGGGGCATCAACCCGGCCAACGGGACCGTTCCCTCCACTTTCATCAACGGTGATCTTCTGTTCGAAGCATCGTTCACCAGTTTCTCCCTCATCCTGCAGTCTTCCGGCGGGGGTGCGTTCGAAGGCTATCTCAACGGCACCGGCGGTTCGGCCCTGATCGGACCCTGCTCCGATTGCGCCTACACCTTTGCCGGCGCGTTTTCCACGCCGTCCGGCGCCCAGATTCCCGAGGGCTACGACCTTCAGGTCGATGGAGTGCTGGAAGTCGAATCCGCCGTCGCCATCGAAAACATGAGCTGGGGATCCGTGAAGAACCTGTACCGGTAATGCCCTAGAGGCACCACTCGAGATCCACCTGGAGGATGAGCAACAATGAAATCGTTACTGAAACTGACTCTCGTACTGGGCCTGATCGCCACGGCCGGCTCCGCCACGGCGGTGCAGATGTTCGACTTCGACGCCCAGGCCATTCTGCCGACCACCGTCGGCTCCGCCGCCGAGGCGTACGGCATCATCGTCAACGGTGACGCCGTGGACACCCCCCTGCCGCTGGACTTCGCCAACTTCGAATACACGATCGTGGTCACCGGCCTGATCCTGGATTCCACCGGATCGACGAGCATTTTCTCGGGCGGGACCGTCGTGATCTACGAAGACGACGCCACGGCCGCCGACTGGGCCGTTCCCGCCGGATTCAGCGACGGTGTCGCGATTCTCAGCGGCACCCTGGCCACTTTCCAGCACACCATGCTCCTGGCCACGGTAGGCAGCGGGCAGGGTTATGTCGACTGGACGGGCGGCACGAGGTTGAACGAACTCGCGCCGGCCGACCAGACGGGTTGGCCCTTCCTGACGACCGTTTCCCGGGCGGCCACGCAGGTCGAGCCCGGCTACACCGAAAAATGGGACGGCAAGGTCGAACCCACGGAAGACGTTGTGGCCACGGAAGTTCAGAGCTGGTCGAATCTGAAGGTTTTGTTCCGGTAGGGGATTGGACCAGGCGGGCGAACCTGGAAGGGCCGGGGTCCCCCACGATCAGTGGGCTGACCGAACACAGGATACCGACACCGGATCCCGGCCTCGCCCGCTGAAATTGGAGACGACAAAAGCAGGGGATTGGGTTAGTATTAGGGGAGAAAAAATGCTTGGATACAGCAGAAAGATTTTCGCCCCGTGTCACCTCGCCTCTCCCCACCTGAAAAGCTTCGTTTCGAAGCGGAAGTCGTGCCGCAGCTTGACGTGCTGTACCGCATGGCCCGCAGCGTCTGTTGCGACGCCGACCTGGCGGACGATATCGCCCAGGATGCCTTTCTGAAGGCCCTTCGGGGGTTTGGGGGACTTCGGCCCGGCACCAACAGCAGAAGCTGGCTGGCCCGGATCGTCCACAACGCCTGCCGGGACCACTGGCGTTCCCGGTCACGGCAGATGGAACAGGGCTGGGATGACGACATCCCGGCGGAAGTCGAAATGCCGGCCGACGAGTTGGCCTGGGAGCCCCGGATCATCCGGGAAGCTTTCGACGATGAGATCGAGAACGCGCTGCGCGAGTTGCCTCCCCGCTGGCGGGCGGCAGTCCTGCTGGTCGATGTCGAGGGTTGGAGCTACGACGAAGCCGCGGACAGTCTGGAAATCGCGCCCGGATCCCTGCGCTCGGCCCTGCACCGCGCCCGCAGGACGCTTTACCGGAAACTGCAGGAATCGGATTTGAATCAGCAACAGGGGGAAGGAGGTATGGCGACATGAGTTTCGAGAAGGGATACTGCCGGGAAATCCAGACTGACCCCCACGGGGAGAACTGGAGCATTACGACACGCGAGCATGCCGCCGCCTGCCCCTTGTGCACCGCCTATATCGAAAGTTGCGACGAATTGGGCGAGCGCCTGCGGGACCTGCCGTCGTTGCGGGAAACCATGCCGGAAGACCTGCGTGGGAAAATGCTCCAGCAACTGGCGGAAGCCGCCGCTCCCGAAACGGCCGCCCCCGGCAGGAGCGCCTCCCTGCTGACGCTTCCCCTCGCCCAGCGAATCATGCTGCCTGTCGCCCTGGCGGCATCGCTCGTGCTGGGGATCTTCCTCGAGAAAACCTTCGACTTCGGACCAGCGTCATTTCCTAATGAGGTCGAAAGGACCATCGGCCTGTACATCGAGGACGTGACCCACGACCACTATCTGCTCGAACGCATCGCCCGACCGCTGGAAGTGGAGATCACCAACGCCCGCGACCTTTCGACCTGGCTCAGCGCCTCCCTCAATTTCGCCTTCCAGTTGCCTGAGACCCGTGGGCCCTTGACCCTGCAAGGCGGCCGCGTCTGGCACACAGTGGGCAGGCTTTCGGCGATGGCATCATACATGACCGAATCCGGCAGCCGGGTGGTCCTGTTCGCGGTACCGGCCGAGAACCTGGAACTGATCGGGGCCGAATCCGAGCTCGTTGATGGCGTTCGGGTCTTCAACGGCAGCGGTTGGGGCCACGAAGCCCGGGTCTGGATCGACGGAGACCTGGCGGTGGCCCTGACGGCGCCCGAGGGTGAGATTCCGGCGACGTGGGACGAAATTTTCCTGCCGTAATACATTAGTTGTGCCTTCGAAATTGTGTCCGGGGCCAGGCAGAGGCCGGACAGGGTGAGATTATCTTGCAGGGATGATAATATTGCAAAAAACGGTGTCCCCGGGGGTGCCGTTTTTTGATGTCTGACATGTTCTTACGGCCAAACACAATTTCAGAGGCACAACCAATGGATTAATAGAAATCGACCACCGGCGTGATCTGCACCCGATCATGTAAAATAAACTTGACACTATGGAAAGTTAACTATACACTGTCTTCCATGAAGCCACGCCACGACATCCAAAGCCACGTACGCCGCCATCGCCTGCGGCTCGACCTGACCCAGCAGGAACTGGCCGACCGTGTGGGCGTCACCCGCCAGACGATCCTGTCCATCGAAAAGGGCAAGTACAGTCCGACGGTGGGACTGGCCCTGGGACTGGCCCGGGAACTGGGCGTGAGCGTCGAGGAACTCTTCGAACTGGAAGGTAAGTAAGATGACGAAACGGCATTCCGTCGCCACCTGGTTCCGGTCGCCTTCGAACCTCATAGCGTCGACCCTGGTAATCGGGGGTTTCCTGATGACGGGCGTCGACGAGATATGGGGACTGCTCATGGGGGTCGGCATCTTCGGCCCGGGCATCCTGCGCGAGTTCGGCTGGCTGCGGGACAAGGACGAGTTCGAACTGCGGGCCGCCCGACGGGCCGGCTTTCACGCCTACCTGGTCGGCGGCCTGATGATCTTCTCCCTGGTTGCGCTGTACCGCCATGAGGAACCCGTTATCGAGGAACCGTCCTCGCTGGTCCTGTCCATCTTCGTGGTGATGTGGTTCACCTGGCTGCTCAGCTCCCTGCTGGCGTACTGGGGTTCCCTGAAGATGGCCCGGCGTCTGCTCTACGCCTTCGGGACGGTGTGGCTGCTGTTCAACATCGCGGCCGGCGAGGGGAACTGGGTCACCAGCTTCATGCAGTCCCTGCTGGCGGTGCCGTTCTTCGCCGCGGCCGTGCTGGCGAACCGTTTCCCGCGCATTGTGGGTCTGCTGCTGATCGGTATCTCGGTCTTCCTTTTCTTCTTTTTCGGTTGGGAGGAAATCTTCCAGGTCCGGCCGTTCACCGGTGGGCTGGAAGCGATCGTCCTGTTCCTGGGACCGCTGGTCGTCAGCGGTGTGGGGTTGTTGGCGGGACGCCGGGAAACTTCCGCGGAAGTCGCGGAGGTCGAAGGCTGAATGTTCCGGTAAACATGAGAGGGGTAAAGTCATGAACACATTTGAGAATCGTCGCGTATCAATTGGAGTCCTGATTGCCGCCGTCCTGGTTTTGACCACGCTTGTTTCCCCGGTTCTCGCCGACGAGGATCCCGGCGGGGCAACCCTCAAGGTCGGCACCTTCGACAGTCGGTGCGTTGCCTTCGCCTACGGGCAAACGAAGGGAGAAGGCAGTTTCTTCGCTCGCATCCAGGAACTGAAACGCGAATACGCCGCCGCCGAGAAAGCCGGCGATACTGAGAAAACAGCCGAGCTCGAGGAACAGGGTGAATCCCTGCAGCACCAGATGCACCTGAAGGTTTTCTGCGGCACGCCGATCGACGACATCCTCGACCTGGTCCGGGACGACATCCCGAAGGCGGCCACGGCGGCGGGGGTGGATCTGATCGTCGGAGAGGTCCTTTACCAGGGACCGGCGGTCGAGATCATCAATGTCACCACCGAGATGGTCAAGCTCTTCACGACCGATCCGGAGGTCATCGGCGCGCTGGCGGAGATCCAGGCGGCTCCGGTTGTCGACCCCGAGGAGTTCGCGGAGGGGCGGCACTGATTACACATGTCCGGTGGTCACGCCGGCCACATCAGGGTCCTCCGGTCATCGCCGCCGAAACCGGAGGACCTCGTCCACCCCGGACACCGTCACCAGCAGTTCCGCGCCATCCATTGTGTACGTGATCCGGCTGTTACTCGTCTCCTTCAGGGCTTCGAAAACGACACGATTTCCCGCCGCTTCCGTCACTTTCAATTCCATGGGCGGGCCGTCGCCCTCCCACGTCGAGTAATCCGGACGGAAGTGTTCGAAGCGCATGACGATCTGACCATCTTCCGCCGTTACCTGCAGGAATTCCGAAAATTCCAGACGTCCCTGGACGGTTAACCGGAATACGCCGTGCATGGCGTTTCCCGCCGCGGGAATCCAGACTTCTTCCATCGTGCCGCCGAAAGCCTCCCCTACCCAGTGCCCCTCCAGCCAGGCAATGGATTCCAACTCATCCGCCGTGGCGATCCCCGAGCTACAGGCCAGAAAAACCGCCAGAATCAGGTTGCGTAACATCAAGGCGCTCCCCCTTCGGAAAGGTCTTGGTAAAGCATGTGCCGATTCCCGTCGGGGTCGAAGAACGTGGCTAGGCGAACTACCCCGGGAATCGTCTGCGTTTCCCCGTCGAAACGAACGTCGTGCCCCTCGAGTCGGGACCGGGCGGTATCGATTTCGGTCACGCCCCAGGTCAAGGTGGCACCGCCCTGCACTTGCGGTGCCTCGACCTGCCCCACACCCACGGTCACGCGAGCGACGGGACTCTGGAGTTCGGCCCAGGCTAGTTCATCGGCTCGGAAAAGAAGTTGAAAACCAAGCACTTCCTGATACCAGGCCAGGGACCGATCGAGGTCAGCGCACTGGATCGCACAGGTAAGACCGCCGTCATATCCGAGAGGTCCTTCGTTCGTCATGGGGCGTTCCCGCTTTCATTAAAGGGTCGATTTATGTTGCCTTCGGAACAAAAGTATAGTAAATATACTTTTGTCGCAACCCATTTCATGGAGAACACGATGATCAAGTCCAAAACACCCGCCGTGCCTCCTTCCCTTAAGGGACTCGTGCAGCTCAGCCACCATCGCTGGATGGTGCCTCTGGTCGCCGAAATCGGGCGGGTAGGAGGCGAGCGCTTCGCGGTTTTGGGCACTCGGTTGGAGGTGAGTGGGCCGTCCCTGCGCCGCGCCCTCGCCGCGGCCCAAAACGCGGACCTGGTGATGCCGAATCCAGGTTACGGCCATCCCTTGCGGCCCGAGTACCTGCTCACACCTTGGGGTGAAGCCATTGCCCGGGAATGCCATGAGGTGATGAAGGCAGCCCGGGCCCAATCCTGGAGCAAGCTTATCGCACGAAAGTGGACGCTGCCGGTCCTGGCCGCGATAAAGTTTGGCCACCATCGCTACTCCGATATCGCCCAGGCCCTTCCTGCCTCCACACCACGAGCGATAGCCAATGCCCTGGACGATCTGACCCAGGCGGGGTGCATCGACCGGACTCTTGTCGACGAACGGCCCCCGCGACCCGACTACTCGATCGGACGTGCAGGCCGCCGGTTGGCGCGCACCGCAGCTGGGTTGGCCGTGGCGACCCAAGGAAAATAAAAGACTCCCCTCACGGAAAGTCTTGTTGATTTGGTCGCCCCCTGGGTTAGAAGGTGCGAAACATCATCGTCAATCCAACACCGAATCCTTGATCAACTGCCTCCCCGCGAGCGATATGTAGAACGCCCAAACCGCCAAGGCGACCACCGCCGCCATGTACAACAAGCCCGAGCCTGCATACCACAGCTGAAAATCCCAGGTCAGGTTGGCATTCCGCATGGCAGCAAGCATGACCATCCCGCCGATGATGCTGAGCAGGCCGAATCGCAGCACGCAGGCGACCAAGGTCGTCCCGAACAGTGCGGTAGCAATGACCCTGAAGACCTTCAGCCAGATCGGCAGATTCACATTAAATGGGCCGAACAACCCAAAGATTGAAAACAGCAGAACAAATGCGAGAAAGGCCGCCCAGTTACGCCGCAGCACAAGGCGGAATATCAACAGGACAACCAGAAAAAGCATGGCATTGCCGATGGAGCTTTCGAGAATGACCGCCAGATCCGCCGCCGCGTAGCGGATGCCGGACAGCCCGATATGGAGGTCGGCTCCCGCCAAGGGGTAAGTTATACCAAGAGACTGAATGAACAGGAAATCCAGCCATGCTGCCATGGAAACCACTAAGCCGACAGCACCCATGCCAACCAAAAGGTCCCGGCCGACCAAGGGGTCCCGCACTCTTCCGATCATGATGCGGTTCCAGGAAACCAGGGTCTCGGGCCACAGCCGGCGGACATACGGCTCCAGGGCGATGTACATCAACCCGATGAGGGCGCCGTGCGTCAGGCCGTGCGCCAACAACCGGCCGAACACCAACTGCTCGAACAGGGAACCGGCAGCCAGGGTGTCGAGCCGCACCTCCGCCAGAAGCCACGTTGCGCAGATGCTGACCACGTAGAAGCCCATGAGCTTGAACGCCCCCTTGGTGTCGCTGCGGCCAGAGCGCAGATTGCGGCGCGCCAGGAAAAGTGAGCTGACGATGACGCCGAACAGGAGCAGGCCGATCACCAAGGGAATGGACTCGGCGGAATCACCCGGTTCCTCGGTCAGGTCCCAGGGACCCAGGATTTCGAAGTATGTCGGCGCGCCGCCAACTCGCCCAGCTTGTACGACACCTTCGATTCCCTCGAAAACGGTTCCACGCCAAGCCATCAATTCATCGCAGGAGGCGGTGGGCGCCCTGGCGGGCTCGATTGGCTGGAAGTCAGTCAGGTCAAAACCCGCGGCGACGAAAAGGGCCGACCATTTCAAGGGTTCACCGGAGGCCTCAACGATGCGGTCAGGGACGAGGTCGAGGCCGAGCAGATTTCCCTCGAGATCAAGCCAGATCCGACCCTGACCGGGCAATCCTTGCACGGGATCATCCATGGAAACGAAAAATCCGTGGAGATCGTTTGGCTCCATTTCCGTCGCCGAGTACCGGAACCAGAACCGGGCTCCCGGAGGGCTTCCAGAGCTCAACACCTCGGGATCCGTGGCAAGCGAATCTTTCTCGTCGAGCCAGGACAGGTAGGCATTGTAACGATCAAAACCGAATCTGCGGTGAAGACCCGGCTCTTCGACACCGAAACCCGCCAGCGTCTCCAGGGCCCGGGAAGCCAATTCACCGGGCGGTGTGTCCAGCGGAAATTTGTGTTCAAGATCGTATCGCTGGGCGTTGTCGACGGACAGAACCACGGACAAAAGGACCGCCAACAGGGCTCCGACAGCGATGAGGGGATGCAGTCCTCCCGCGGCGCCCGCATCGGCGACCATCTCTGGCGAAGGGGTTTCGCCCGCAGCCAGGGCGGCTGCCAAGGGGTCACCTCCGGGGAGGGCGGCGGCTACCGCCAGGGCCGATACCGGCCGGGCCAGGGGTTCCTTTTCCAGACAGCGCAAAATGACCTGCTCGACGATCTCGTCGAGTTGGGTCACCAGGGAGGTCGGGTTTGTCGGCCTGGACTGCTCGTGTTGGCTGGCGATTTCCGTGAGCGACGATCCCTGGAAGGCTCTCTGACCAGTGAAAACCTCGTAGAGCACCAGGCCCAGGGAATAGATATCGCTGCGCAGAGTGACCTCACCACCCGCCAACTGTTCGGGCGACATATAGGCGGGCGTACCGGAGCGGTCTTTGGCACCCTCGAGGCCCTCCGCCAGGTTGGCCAGCCCGAAGTCGGCCAGTTTCACGCGGCCACGGCCGTCGATCATGACGTTGGCGGGTTTCAGGTCGCGGTGCAGGATGCCCTGTTCGTGCGCGGCGGCCAGTCCGGCGCAGATCTGCCGGCTGATCTCCAACGCTTTTTCGTGAGGCAGGCGCCCGATGCGCCGCAGCAGTGAGGACAGGTCTTCGCCGTCGACATATTCCATGGCCATGAAATGGGATCCGTCGACTTCGTCAACGTCGTAGACCCGGCAGACATTGGGGTGTGACACCTGTCGGGCCAGTCGCACTTCGTTCAGCAGGCGCGCCAGCCGAGAGTCGTCTTTTTCCATGGCGGCAGGCAGAAACTTCAGAGCCACCGGCTGGCCCAGCTTCAGGTCTTCGGCCCGGTACACCTCACCCATGCCGCCGCGGCCCAACAGGCCCACGATTCGGTAGCGGCCGACCAGCAGGGTTCCCGGAATGAAGCGGGCATTGTTTATGGCCGTGGGCACGCTGGAATGGCTCGGGGAAGTGCGGGTTACAGTATCCGAAACGGCCTGGACTTCAGCTCCGCAGGCACTGCAGAACCGGCCGGCGGCCGGAATCTCGGCTGAACAGGATGGACAATGCGGCATCGTACGTTTCCCAGGCATTGCGCCAAACACCATGGCGAGGCGAGCCTTCAGATCGATTGACTGAAATGAATATCAGAACCGACCGGAACGGCCCCACCCTAGCAAAAGACAGGCGTTAATGCTCCTGTTTTCCTCTGAAATGGAGGAAAACGGCTATCGTTGCTTCATTTCCGTTTTCCCTCCCCGGCCGAATGTCCGATAGAGGGCCGGCAGAACAACGAGGGTCAGGGCGTTGGCCGACAGCACACCGCCGATAACGACGGTCGCCAGGGGCCGCTGCACCTCTGCTCCCACCCCCGTGTTCAGGGCCATGGGGACAAACCCGAGGGCGGCCACGAGGGTGGTCATCAGGACCGGCCGCAGCCGCATCAGCGCGCTGCTCTCGATGGCGTCATCCAGTGAGCATCCCTCTCGAAGCAGCCGCCTCATGGTCGACACCATCACCAGCCCCGCCAGCATGGCCACGCCCGAGACCGCCACGAATCCGATCCCAGCCGATACCGTGTAGGGCAGGCCGCGGATCCACAGGGCCAGGATTCCGCCCAGGGTGGCGAACGGAGCGGCCATGAAAATGATCAGGGCGTCCCGCCAGGACTGGGTGCTGGAGTAGAGCAGGAACAGGATCAGGGCCAGGGCCACCGGGACAACCACCGACAGGCGGAGGCGGGCCCGCTCCATATGCTCGAATTGGCCGGCGAACTCGAGGTAGTAGCCCGAGGGCAGTTCTATCTCCGCCGCGATCCGCTCGCGGGCCTCGGCCACGAAACCCCCGACGTCCCGACCGCGCACGTTGCACTGCGCGACGATGCGCCGGCGCTGCCACTCGCGGGTGATGGTCGAAGGCCCTTCGACCAGTTCGATGCGCGCCAGATGCTCGAGGGGAATCTGCGCCCCGGATGCCGTGGAGACCGGCATCCGGCGCAGTTTTTCCGGATCGTTCCGAATGTGTTCGGGCAGGCGAACGGCAAGGTCGAAGCGCCACTGATCCTCGCGCACTTCTCCGACCGTCACCCCGCCCACCGCTTCAACCAGTTCGAGAACGTGTTGGGCCGGGACCCCGTGGCGCGCGATGGCCTCCTGGTCGACCCGGATCTCCATCACCGGCTGTCCGGTGATCTGCTCGACGTAGAGGTCGGCCGCGCCCGGAATCGATTCGAGGACCTCCCCCACTGCGGCCGCCGATTCGCGCAGAATCTCGAGATCATCCCCGAAGATCTTGACGCCCACGTCGGTCCGGATGCCGGCGATCATCTCGTTGAGGCGCATCTCGATGGGCTGCGTGAAAACGACCCTCATGCCGGGCAACCCGGAAATCTCGGCGTTCATGACCTCGACCAGTTCGTCCTGGGTCCGGGCCTTCGTCCACTGCTTCCGTGGATGCAGCGTCAGGTAGATGTCCGTCAGTTCGATCCCCATGGGGTCGGTTGCCACCTCGGCCGTACCGGTCCTGGACCAGACGTGCCGGACCTCGTCGGGGAACCTCTCGAGGATCAACTTCTCGATCCGGGTGCCGTACCTGACCGACTCCTCGAGGGAAGCGCCCGCCAGACGCACCGTGTTGATGGCCAGGCTGCCCTCCGACAGGCGCGGTATGAACTCCGATCCGATGGTCAAGCCAACAGCCCCACCCAGGGCAAGCAGGCCCAGGGTCGAAACCAGGACCAGCTTCCGGCGCTCCACCGCGAAACGGACCACCGGCCGGTAGACCCGCCCGAGCCAGGCAACCAGACGGTTCTCCTTTTCACGCGGCCGGCCTCGCAGAACGTAGCTGGCCAGGACCGGCATCAGGGTCAGCGACAGGATCAACGATCCGGCCAGGGCGAACATCAGGGTCAGGGCCATGGGCTGGAACAGCTTGCCCTCGATCCCCTCGAGCGCCAGGACCGGCAGGAACACGATGGCAATGATCAGTTCGCCGTACATGGTCGGCTTGCGGACCTCGAGCGCGGCCTCGCGAACCGTTTCCAGGACGGTGCCCTTCCGTGCGGGGTCCTGAAGGCGTCGGACGCTGTTCTCGACCATGATCACCGAACTGTCCACGATCAGGCCGAAATCGATGGCGCCGAGGCTCATCAAGGATCCCGCGATGCCGAACCGCAGCATGCCCTGTGTCGCGAACATCATGGACAGGGGAATGGCCAAAGCCACGATCAATCCTGCCCGCAGGTCGCCCAGGAAGACGAAGAGAACCGCGACGACGAGGATCGCGCCTTCGAACAGGTTTTCACGGACGGTTTCGAGGACCTGGTCCACCAGTTCGGTCCGCTCGTAGACCGCCTCGATCTTCACCCCGGCGGGCAGGGACGCCTTGATCTCCTCCATGCGCTCACGCATGCGGCCGGTGACTTCGTGGCTGTTCTCGCCCATCAGCATGAAGCCCAGGCCGAGGACCACCTCGCCCCGGCCCGCTGCGGTGGCGGCTCCCCGGCGAATTTCATGGCCCTCGACGACCTCGCCGACGTCCCCGATCCGGACCGGGACCCCGTCGTGCGAGGCGATCACGATGGCCGCGATCTCGTCCTCGTCGCGGGTCAGACTGATGCCCTGCACCAGGTGCAGTTCACCGGCCTCGACGACATAGCCGCCGCCGACATTCATGTTGTTTCGAGACAGCGCGGTGAACACGTCGTCCAGGGTCAGCCCGAACTTGACCAGCTTGTCCGGGTCGGCCAGAACCTGGTACTGCTTGCTCTCCCCACCCCAGGTGTTGACCTCGGCGACACCGGCCACCGCCTGCAGGCGGGGCTTGACGACCCAGTCGTGAAGGGTGGTCAGCTCCTGCAGCGAGTGCTCGTCGCTGGTCATTATGTAGTGGTAGACCTCGCCCAGGCCGGTGGCCACGGGACCCATTTCGGGACGGGTTATGCCCGCCGGCAGTTCGACGGTCTGCAGACGCTCCATGATGAGTTGCCGGGCGAAGTAGATGTCGGTGCCGTCATGGAAGGTGGCGGTCACCTGGCTCAGCCCGAACTTGGATATCGACCGCACCCCTTCCAGGTCAGGCAGACCGGCTATGGCCCGTTCGACGGGAAAAGTGATCTGCTGTTCGATCTCGAGGGGAGAGAGCGACAGGGCGGTCGTGTTGATCTGCACCTGTACCGGCGTCGTGTCCGGGAACGCGTCGACCGGCAGGTTCAGGACGGTGTGGACCCCCAGGCCGGCCATGACCAGCGTCAGGGCGATTACCATGAAGCGGTGATTCAGCGACCACGTTATGACGGCGTCAAGCATGGTGCATCACCCCTCCTGGGAACCCGGCTGCGCTTCACAGCAACCGGCGCCGATGCTCCCCTTGAGGATCTCGGTCTTGAGAAGGAAACTCCCCTGGGTGACGACCGTTTCGCCGCCCTTCAATCCTCGCCTCACTTCGACCATCGTCCCGGTCGCCGGGCCGAGGTGGACCTTCACCGGACGGAACACGGTCGGCGAATCCTGCACGAAGACCACGTTGCAACAGCCCTCCCACTGGACTGCGGCGCGGGGCGCCACCACGGTGGGTTGGGCGTCACGCACGGTCACAACGGCCCGGGCGAACATGTTGGCCCGCAGGGAACCGTCGGGGTTGTCAAGCTCGGCCCGTGCCTCCAGGGTCCGCGTACGCGGGTCGAGATGGGCGCCGACCCACGTGATTCTGCCGGCGACCGCCTCGCCGGGCAGCCCTTCCACATGCAGAATCACGGGCTGGCCCGTCCGGATATCCCGGATGTCCGTTTCGTAGATGTCCAGCCGGGCCCACATTCTGGTCACGTCAGCCATGGCGAACAGGGGAACCGAAGGGTTGCTAAGCTCGCCCACCGTAGCCTGGCGCTCGACCACCACGCCGGAGAAGGGGGCCGTAACCCCGTACTCGTTGGTCGTGTCTCCGGTGCGCGCCACCTCGGCAATCCGGTCGGCCGACAGGCCCAGGCCCATGAGTTCCTGCTCCGCGCGGGACTTGGCTATCCGGCTCTCTGCCAGACTGGTCTCGGCTTCCAGGAGATCGCGCTCGGTGGCCACCCCCCGGGCCAGGAGGTCCTTTTCCCGGGCGTGATTCCTGGTCCAAAGAGTTTCGGACGCCAGAGCCTGGAGGTACGCGGCCTTGGCCGCGCCGAAGGCCGGCGAAACGATCACCGCCAGAACCTCACCCGGATCGACCAGGTCGCCCAGGTCCTTCTCCACCGATTGGACCAGGCCGCCGACCTGGGGCGCCAGGCGGGCGAAGCGGGTGCCGTCGTAGTCCAGGATCGCGTTGCACTCAAGGGTCCGCGACACGGGCTGGACCTTCACCTCCGCGAATTCCAGTCCCGCTTCCTGGGCAATCGTCTCGCGCTCGAAGGTCACCGTCAGGAGTTGGGTGGTGCACGTGACGGAGGGGGCCCGGCGGTATCGTGGTTCCGAACCGTGTTGCTCCGCTTCGACCTCACCCGGAATGGAGGTCGCCTCGGCCAGAGCCGGGTTGCAGTCCACACACCGGGATTCCGGCAGGCCGTGCCCGGCGCACCAGTCGTCGACGGCCTGGTAGGCGGCGACCATGTCGGGATTGCAGATCCAGCACAGGGCCTCGGCCACGTCGTGCCCGGCGCACCAGCCCATTTCGGCTATAAGACCGGGATTGCAGAAGGGACAGGCCGATTCGGCGATCGCGTGTTCAGCGCACCAGTCTGCGGCCGCTACCGTCTCGCCGTGCTCGCCCGGCCCGTGGTCGTGACCCGCGTTTTCATCCACGACCGTCTTGTCGGTGGTTCCGTCCCCGCACCCGGCCGCCGTGACGACCAGGAGGGTAATGGTCAACAAAAAAGTCTTCTTCAGGGTGTTCATCGTTCTTCTCCAATGTCGGTGTAGGGACCGGCGCCGAGCAGACTCATGAGGTCGGCCTCGGCTTGGGCAAGGTCCCGGCGCAGCTCCATCGTGCGCAGGAGTACGTCTTTGAAGGTCCGCTGGGCGTCGACCAGCTCCAGGAACATGAGGCGTCCGGCCCGGTAGGCCTCCTGGGCCTGGCTCAGGGCCCGCTCGGCCGACGGAGTGATCCGTTCGACGAGCTGGTCCATCTGTTCATGGACAATGCGGTGGTTCAACCGGGCGGTGGACAGGGTGACTTCGAGTTCGTGAGCGGCGAGCCGTTCCTCGTGGCGGGCCATGGCCACCAGCGACGCGGCCTCGGCGACCCGGCCCTGATTGCGGTGGAAGATGGGCAGGGGAAGGCTGATCCCGCCCTCCACGAAGTTGTCCTCATCGGGCCGGGCGCGGCCATAGCCGACGAACAGGTTCAGGTCCGGGATCCGTTCCTTCTTCGCCGTCGCCAGCCTGGCTTCGGCTGCGTCGACGCCCAGGCGGACGGCCCTCAGCTCCGGGTGGCCTTCCATCTCCGCGGCGGTATCCGGCGGCAGGCTGGCTGTTTCGGCATCGGGATCGAGACTGCCGCCGAGCCGATCGGCCGGTACCTCTATTCCGCCGAGAATGACCTTCATCTCCGCGGCGCTCCGCACGCGTTTGCGTTCCAGTTCCTGCCGGGCAACCTCGAGGTCGTACACCTCGAGCAGGGCGCGCGTCACGTGGACCTCGGGGGCGGCCTTGGCCTCGTACCGTGCCCTGGCGATGGCCAGGGTCCGTTCGGCCCCGGCCGTCAATTCGTCGTAGGCCGCCTCGACCTCGCGGAAGTGAATCTGGTCGGCCCACCATTTATGGACCCGCCCCAAAGCCTTTCGGCGCGCCAGGAGCACACGTTCCCTGGCTTGATCAACTTCGGCCCCTGCCGCGTCCACCGCCGCCCCACGACGACCGCCGATCAGGAACGCCTGCGACAGTTCCACCTTCTGCTTGTTGAAGGAGGGATCGTCCACCGACATCTCCTCCACCGCGAATGAGAGTTCGGGGTTGGGGTACAGTCCCGCCTGCTGCATGCGCCCGGTCCGGGCCTCGACCTCGATCCGGGCCAGGGCCAGATCCGGATTTGCCAGTTCGGCGATCCGGAACAGGTCCTCCAGTCCGATTTCGGGGCGGGCCAGGATCTCATCAATCTCCCGGCGGACCTCCGTCCGGGAGGCCGCCTGCCGGTCGTCTTCCGCGGCTGCGGTCATGGCCCACGCCAGGACCAGCAGCGGCAGGTACCGCAGTATCTTCATCACGCACAATCCTCTCGGACAGTTGGCGATTCATGGAGCCGGCGTCCGAAACGCCGGCCGTGATTTTTCTGAAAAAGAGGGAATCGGGGAGCTAGCCCCGGGGGGGATGGTAGACCGGGTCGGCATCGACCCAGGTCACGTCGGTGGCGGTGGCGACCAGGCGGCCGTCCGCGGGCAGGACCTCGTCCAGCATCTGGGCGGCGGCGGGAATCATGACCGTGCCGGAACAGCAGGGCAAACTGCAGTGCTGGCAGCCGTTCTCGCAGCGGTCGTGGTCCCGGTGACCCGGCTCCCTGCCGCAGGACGGACCGTCGCAGGTATCGTCCAGAAAGGTGTCGCAGGGATCGACGTCGGGATGGGCGGTCATGTCACAGGCGGCATCGAGAGAAGCCGGCAACAATGTCAGGCCCATGGCCACAAGAAGGAGGATTGATATTTCCCGGGATGATTTCATGGTCTCCGTAAAATCCGGTATTCGACTCGCGATTACCCTACAATCTTAGATGGTAAATGGTTCCCGGTCAAATTTCGCCCCTTGCCAGGCGACCGCCACACCGTCCCGGTTTGTAAACCGAACCGGGCTCAAGACGGACTCGAGGATCCTGCGAACATGCTCCGGCGGGACCATGTTTTTTTTTGGACACAAGAATCCTCCTCGGAGTAGACTTCAATCGACAACTTAAGCTGTCAGGCAAGGTCTGGTATTGCTGCACGATGTAGGATTGCAAGGGGCGGATAATAATGAGGAAGTGGAGACCGCAAATGGGTCGTTGTAGCCTGGGGATGCCGGGGTTTCCCGCCCGCACATTGAGGACCCTCTCGTTCGCCTTGATCCTGCTTGCCTGTACCCCGGTTTTGGAGGGACTGGCCGGGACCGGCACCCTTTCGCCGGGAACCTCTTCCGGCTGGGACCAGTTGTTCGAAAACCGGTTCAAGTCGGCCGAAACGGAGTTTCGCCAGGCGCTGGAAGCCGATGACGAGGACTTCAAGGCGAGGCAGGGCCTGATCGTGGCTCTCCTCTGCCTGGGCAAGGACGACGAACTGCTGGCCCAGGTTGCCGAAATGGCGCGTGAGCCGTCCCTGGATCCCAATGATCTTCTCCTGCTTGCTTTCATGACCAGGCATACGGGACTGTCATCGCAGGATTACTTCGAGGCGCTGCTCGAGTACGCGAAACGCTCCAGCAAGGAAAAATCCGTCGGAGTCCTGGATCGCCGACTCTACAGGAACCTGGCCCTGGACTATGCCGCCCAGGCGGGATTGTCCGACGAGGTCGCCGAGCTTGGAACGGCCCTCGGGCGCGTTACGCGGTGGGCCGTCCTGGGACCGTTCGACAACACCTCGGGCTCGGGCCATCAGCGCCGGTACATCCAGTCGTTTCTGCCCGATGATCGCAAGCACATCGGAAAGATGGGGCAGTCCCTGCAGTGGTTCTTCCCGGAACTGATCGGAGTGGACGGGACCCTGACCCCGGCCAACCACTTCTATCACAAGCAGGACATAACAGCGTATGCGCGCACGGTGGTCGATGTCCCCCGTGACGGGACATACCTTGTTTCGCTGGCTTACGAAGGCGACGTGCAGTTACTGGTCGACGACGTCACGATCCACGACGAGCGCAAGGGCCGAACGGCTAAGGAAAATCTCCACTGGCATGTCAAGCTTGCGGCCGGGGCTCACGAGATCATCGCCAAGATTTCGAGCAGGGAGGCCCCGGGCCGCTTTGCCTTCAGCATCACCGAGACTGACGGCACCCTCATCAAGGATCTGAAGGTGGATCCAGGAAGTTCCACGGATCGTGATATGGCCGCACGTCCGGTGTTCGAATCCAGGACCCCCCAGGTCTTCTGGAAATTCCTGTCGCAAAAAACCGGGTCCACCGCCAACCGCGAGGCTGATTTCTGGAAGGTCTACTTCAGCTTTTGGGACCAAAGTCCGGAGGCGGACCAGACCTTCCAGACCCTGGTGAATCGGCACCGGGGATCGGCGTTGATCATGCTCGCTGCCGCGGATGCCCTGGGCATGCAGGGCCGGACCGCGGAAGCGCGGCAGCACATCGAACGGGCATGCAGGATCCACTCCGACCTGGCGCCTGCGGTCCTGGCCCGAGCCGAGAGCCACATGACCAACGGAAGGTACGATCTGGCCGGCGATCTGGCCGACGGAATCCTGCGGACTGCTCCGGACTGCCGTCAGGCCCTGTGGATCAAGTACCAGTGCCTTGAGAAGGACCTCCGTTTCGCCGACCTGGGGCGGGAGGCGGCCCATGCGGCCGAACGCTTCCCCGACGAGCCGCTGGGATACCATTATCAGGCGATTGCCGCGGCGAGCCTCGGGGAATCCCGGAAGGCGGCCGATTACCGCGACAAGGCCCTGAAGCTGTTCCCCCCGGGGTCGACTCATTTCCAGCAGGCCATGCAGAGCATCGACGAAGCCGGACTGAAAAAATCACGCGGACGGCTCAAGGACCTGGCCGAAAAGCTTCCGGACCAGGAATTTCTCTGGAATGCCTATCTCCACTCCCTTACCGCCGCCGAGAAGATCGACGATACCATTGATGTCCTGAACAGGCTGGC
Source organism: Candidatus Krumholzibacteriota bacterium (assembly GCA_039714075.1). Taxonomy (GTDB): domain Bacteria; phylum Krumholzibacteriota; class Krumholzibacteriia; order LZORAL124-64-63; family LZORAL124-64-63; genus JAGLCY01. Next base: position 40,174 of record JBDLKA010000015.1, read on the forward strand.
CCCGTCCTTTCCGCAGAGTCTGGATTTCCTGTCCCTGAAAGGCCTGATTGCCGAGGCCGGGTACTTCGTTGATGAATCCCGGTTCAAAAATTTCTGGCTGGGGATGGAAATCGACCTCACCGAGGCGGAATTCGCCAGGATGTATCCCGTATCACCGCGGCCGGAAAGCCACCGGGTCAGGTTCGAACACGGCGTGACCCTGGAGAAATTCATCAAGATCTGGGCAAAGGAGAACGCCGCCCGGCATTTCGAGGCCGCCCTGGCCGTGGCTCCGGGGAATTTCGAGGTTCGCAACAAGGTCCAAATGCTCAAGGGGAAGAGCGACCTCCGCAACTACCTGCCCGATGTCGATCCCGATGGTCTGCCCCCGTTGCGTTGCCGGCCCGAGGATCGGCCCGATGACGATGCGGTCATCATCAAGGACTGGCGCCGGCGTTTCGTATATGACGAGAACGCCAGCATTGCGGACCGGATCGTGGTCGTCCAGGTCCTCAACCAGGCCGGGATCGAAAAGTGGGAGAGTCAACTGGTCCCCTTCAGCACGTATCTGAACAGGATGACGGTCGTCTCGGCCATGACGATCAAAACGGACGGAACGTTCATCGACGCCGAGACGGCCGGACCGGCCGTCCTGTTCCCCCGTCTCGAGCCCGGAGACGTCACCTTTTTTCATTACCGGGTCATCACCTACCACACCGGCCATCTCGCGGGCCAGTTCTGGGACCATCATGTATTTGCCTACGAGGACCCCTGTTTGAATTCCCGGTTCACCCTTGTTTATCCGAGATCGATGTCACCCCTCTTCCAGGTGCTCAACGATCCCGAGGATTTCTTTGTGATGAAGAACGAGGCGATTCTCGACGAGGACTACCGCACCATCCGCTGGTCCAGTCGCAGCAATCCCGTGCTGGTGAAAGAACCCCTGAGCGCGCAGCCACGGGCTCACCGACCCTGGGTCGACGTATCAACCATCGATTCCTGGTCCACGATATCGCGTTGGTACAACGATATCGCCGACGGACAGGCCGTCATCACGCCCGAAGTGGAGACGAAGGCAAAGGAGATCACCCGTGATTGCGCCGATGATCCGGCCAGGTACCGGGCAATCTGCGATTTCGTCGCCAACCGGATATCCTACCAGTTCACCCCGCTGCTGAACTCGGCCCTGGTTCCCCGCTCGTCCGACGAGACCCTCGAAACCGGTTATGGAGACTGCAAGGACAAGAGCACCCTGATGCTCGCCATGTTGAGAGCGGTCGGGATCGAATCGGCCGGTCTTGCCTTGACGTTCGTCAATCATGACGGGGGGGCGCAATTCCTGCCTTCCCCCCGCTTCAACCATGCCATTGTCGGTGCCGGCCATGGGGACGGTCCCGTGTCCTGGTACGACCCCACCGTCGCCTACGGCGTTCCCGGCCGGATTCCGGTCTCCTTGATCGGGTCACCGGTTCTCAGGATCGACAATAATGATGAAAGGGACATCCAGACGATCGGTCATCCCGAACCGGAAGACTGTGTCAGCGACACCTGGATCAAGTTGTCCCTCGACGCCCAGGGAGCAGCAAGGGCCGCCCAGTCGGTCACCTACCGTTCAGCCGACGAGGTCGCCTCGATCCGGAGCTTCGATGAGGGTTCTTCCCGGACTGAATTCGAAAACGTCGTCCTGGTGAAGATGGCCGGACGGTATCCCGGTGCGCAGCTCGACAGTGTGTCAATCACCACGCCCGAAGATCGCGACGACCAGGTCACGGTGACCTCGGCGTTCCTGATTCCGGATTGTTTTCTCTCCAATGGCGGAATGATGACCGGCTCGATTCCCGTTTTCGACGATTTCATTTCGGACCTGGGTTCGGTCGTCGCCCTTACCGAACGCACGCAACCTCTCGATCTGCGTTTCCTGACCTCGAACCGCCGAGCGGTGCTCGAACTCGAACTCCCTCCGGGATTCGAACTGCTGAGTGTGCCCGAGGACCTGAGTTCCGAGTGCGACGGCTTCTTCTACGAGGCGACCTACCGGCTCAGCGAACGGACCCTGGTGGTCGAGCGGGAACTCATGATCGCCGGAACCGTGACGGACGTGCAGGCCTATCCTGACCTGAAGGAAGCCATGGACAGGGCCGTGAAGGATCTCAAGGGAATGCTGATCCTTGGCCCCGCCACCGGAAGAAGATAACGGTAGGTGATAGCCCCAACTCCCTCATAGCAGGCTTGCCCTGAAACAAGCGGACGACGCGTTGCCATCACAAGTTTCGAATATTCGATGATAAGAGGATTGTATTCCTCTGGTTTTTGTGAGACAATACGCTTCTCATTGTGGGGGCTCAGGGGAGGGATTACTGCGGAGAGTCGTCCATGACCCGGAGGTCCATCATGCCCCGAGCCGCCATCACCCTGCTTTTCTTCCTGCTATCGGCAAGCGTCGCCGCGGGTGGCCCCCTGACCGACAAGGGAACCCAGCCCGGTCTGACCTATCCCATGAATACCCCCGGCGACTGCGCCGGCTGTCACGGCCAATACGATGGCGTCAACAATCTCGAGCCGTGGGACACCTGGGCGGGATCGTTGATGGCCCAGGCGGGACGGGACCCCATTTTCTGGGCTGCCTTGGACGTGGCGAACAACGACTTGCCCGGTGTCGGGGATTTTTGCCTTCGCTGTCACGCCCCCACGGGGTGGCTCGACGGCCGCTCCGAACCACCGGGCGGCTCCCCCGACGGTTGCGGTCTCGAGGGCAAACTCGACGAGACAAACAAGGATTTCGACGGCTTGACCTGCCATTTTTGCCACCGGATGATGGTCAATCCCTCACCTCCGGCCGGAGAGGATCCCGTATATTTCGAGAATGGCCAGTTCTGGATCGACGATACCGACTGCGCGGGCGCCGGTGAACCTTGCCGTCGGGGACCCTACGATTATCCCGCCGACGGCGCCTCGCCTCCCCCGCACGCCTGGGCTTTTTCTCAGTATCTCGAGGATTCCGACATCTGCGGGAATTGCCACAACGTCACCAATCCGGTCAAGACACTCATTCAGAACGGCGTGGACACGGGCATCCCCTACCCGATCGAACGCACCTTCATGGAGTGGCAGCAGAGCGATTTCTCGAACCAGGCGTCGCCGGAGTTCAAGACTTGCCAGAATTGCCATATGCCGGATTCGGCGGCTGATCCGGCCTTCGTCTGCAGCGATATGCAGAACAACCACACCGGCGATCTGCCGATCCATCAACTCGCAGGCGGCAACTCCTGGATCCCCGAGGTCCTGCGCCAGGAATACCCCAACCTGAACCTCGACCTGGAACTGGCCGCGACCCGGGATTGGGCCCTGGACATGTTGCAGAACCAGTCCGCGACCGTCGCGGTCATCACTCCGGCCGACGTTACCGAAGGCGGCGACCTGGTCGCCCAGGTCCAGGTGACCAACCTGACCGGCCACAAACTGCCCACCGGTTATCCTGAAGGGCGACGGCTCTGGCTGAACGTGCAGGCCCGCGACGGCCTGAACAACCTCATCTGGGAATCGGGACTCTACGACATGTCGACCGGAATCCTGACCCAGGACCCCCAGATCAAGGTCTACGAGGCCAAACCGGGCATCTACAACAACAACGGTACGGGCGAATGCGATTGCGAGGACGGTGCGGGCAACCCGATGTTCCACTTCGTGCTCAATGACTGTTACGAACTGGACAACAGGATTCCGCCCCTGGGATTCACCGGCATGAGCGACCCCGAGACCCAGCCGGTGAACTATTCGTATCCGGAGACGTCGCCCGGTTCGGGCATCCTGGTAAACTACGATACCACCGGGTACAGCGTGCCCGTCCCGGTGGGTACGGTTTCACCTTTGACCATTTCGGCCACGCTCTACTACCAGACCATCAGCAAGGAATACGTCGAGTTCCTGGAAACCGAGGCGATAACCAACGGATTCCCCAACGACTGCATCGAACGCTCCTCGGGCTTCCCGACGAAAACACGTGCCGGTCTGCTCAAGGACATGTGGCTGGCCTACGGAAAATCGGCCCCCGTGGACATGGGAACGGACGCGGCGGCGGTTTCGGTGACCTCGGTCTCCGGCGTGGGCATCGACGATGGCAACCTTTCGCTTTACCTGCACCAGAACAGTCCCAATCCCATCGAGCCCACGGGTCTCGGCACCCGTATAGCCTTCCGGCTGCCGCATGACCAACAGGTACGCATTGACGTGTTCGACCTCCGCGGCCGTCACGTACGCACCCTGTTCGACGGCCGGGAAACCGCCGGTGCGCACAGCATTTTCTGGGATGGTCGTGACGGGAACGGCAGAATTGTCAGTTCCGGTGTCTACGCCTACACCTTGAAAACGAATTCCGAAGTGTTGAGGCGTCGGATGGTCGTAGTCAGATAAGGGGAAATTGACACGAACCGGGTTCCGCTCTACTTTGCCTAGTTATGAGCCTGCACAGCAAAAAACCCAATAGAGCCCTGTGGCTGGGTCTTTCCCTGATCCTGCCCGTGTTGTATTTCCTGCAAGCAGCACCTCATGCTCACCAGGCTCACGACCAGCCCGAATCCCACCAGGCATCCGGGTCACATTCGCACCATACCCATACCCATTCCCATGACGATCACGATAGCGAAGGTCCGGACGCGACACATCACCATCATGCCCTGACGAATCATCTCGACTCTCACGTTTCCCAGACCCCCAACCGGGGATCGAGTCCCGATCCCGGGATCTCGATGGTGGTCGTTTCTGCAGGTTATGGGATTCTTGACCGGAAGACCCGATTCAGGTCTCCCGAGTCGCCCGACCCGCCGCCCCAGGCGCCTCCGCTTGTCACCCGTGGTCCCCGAGCACCTCCCCGCCTCGGCTGAACAGCCTTTTAATCCGTTTACGTTTCCAACAGCAAACCTGAAAAGGATGCCTGTATGTTGCACCGTACCCATCGGTCGGTCACCGTCACGCTGTCTGTCCTGGGAGCCCTCATACTGGGGGCCTCAGGGTCAAGTACCGCTTCGACAGCACCGGTGAACGACGTTTCCATACGATTCGAGGACATTGAATCGTTTGCGCGCGCCGAGAGCCCCCGCGCTCGGATCATCGCCCAGAAACTGGCCGCTGCCACCGCTGAGCAGGACCGCGACCTGCAGTGGTCGAATCCCTCTTTGGCGTATGATCACGAGGAAAACGAGAGCTTTCGTGAATGGCAGTTGACGCTGCACAAACGATTCGAGATGCCCTTCTCACAAGCCGGTCTGAGAGACGGCTGGGAGGGCACGATTCGCGCTGAGGAACTCCGGGGAAAACAGGAATCGGAAAATCTTCTGGCGGAGCTCAAGGGCGGTTATGTACGGCTTCGGCTCTTCGAGAACTACCTCGACCGCCTGAAACGTCTCGCCGGGTTGGTGGATCTGGCTGCCACCGTGGCAGACGAGAGATACACCGAAGGTGAGCTGTCCGGGACCGAAAAACAACTGATCCAGCTTGCAGCCTTCTCCGTGGATGCCACCAGCCGTCGAATCCAGCAGGAGCATCGTCAGGACGCTGCATTCTGGCGCGCCGAGATGGGCCTCTCTTCCATGGTCACCGTTGACCTGGTCACGCCTGTAACATTTCTGCCGTTCGAGTTGGACGGACCTGATGCATACGCCGCCATGGTTTCCCATCGTCCCGGTCTCCAGGCTCAGGCAACCCTTGCCCAGGCCCTCGGCAGTCAGGCAGAGGCCGCTCGTCCCGACATCGTTCCCGGCATGGATATCCATGGGGGCTACAAGAGCTTCGCTTCGGAACTGAACGGTTTCGTGGCCGGCATCGCAGTCGACCTGCCCTTTTTCGACAGGAATGCCGGCGCATCCAAGCGGCTCGAAGCCGAAAGGCTGATTGTCGAGCACGAAATGGCCATCTCCATGGCCCGTTCCCGGAATGAAATTGCCGCCCTGATCGACGCAATCACCGCAGCCCAGGCCCCACTCGCCGGGTTCACCGAACGCCTGGACCAGGGTCCGCCATTGGCTGAGACACTGCTCTTCTCCTACCGGGAAGGGTCCATAACTCTCGACGCCCTGCTGGGAGCGATCCAGATCGAATCATCAGCGGTCGAGGACTACTTCGCCGAGTTGACCGCCTACTACATGAATATCTTCCGGCTGGAATCCATGACGGGCGCCACCATCGTCCGTTTCGCGCCTTAGGAGAACGACATGAAACGAATTTTGCACATTTCACTGGCCCTGTTCCTGATCCTGGCCGCCCCGGCTCTGGCCCAAGACGGGCAGGATCACGGGCATGACCACTCCACGACCCCGGACGGTCACGGCGACGCCCACGCTCACGACGCCGAAACGCCCAGCGTCGCGGTTACGCAATGGACGGAATCCATGGAACTGTTCATGGAGCATCCGGTGCTTTTGACCGGCCATTCCGCTCGATTCATCATTCACCTGACAATCCTGGATGGTTTCCAGCCTGTCAGAGAGGGTTCCGTATCGCTCCTTTTCCGGGGACCCACCGGGGCCAGTCACAGGGTCTTTGCCAGTGAACTGCTCAGGGATGGGATCTTTACCCCATCGGTCAGCTTGCCGCGGGCCGGTGCTTACGAATTCGAGCTCAGCTACAGCGGACCAGGCGCCACCAGTACGTTCCACATCCAGGATTTCGTCGTTTACGCCGATGCGGACGCCATCCCGGGCGAGACCGCGGCGGAAACGGCCGACGAGATCGCCTTCCTCAAGGAACAGCAGTGGAAAATCCCCTTCGCGACCTCTCCGGCTACGGAACGAGAGATCAAAAGCGCCGGGTGGGCGATCGGTGAGGTCCTGCCTTCGCCGACGGCCTACGCGGAAATTGTCGCTCCCGTCGACGGTGTCATTCAGGCCGGTGACGCCGGTGATCTGGCCCTGCCTGGCTCATATGTCACCAGGGGCGAAGTCGTGGCACGGATTGCGCCGCCGCTCCAGGGGGACGGCTGGGCATCATCACAACTGGCCCTCGCCCAGGCGGAGCGGAACTTCGAGCGTGCCGAACGGCTGCGCGAGAAGGACGCCATCTCGACTCGCGAATACGAGGAAGCCCAGAACGAATACCTGGCGCGCAAAGCCGGTCATCAGCGTCTGGCCGGCAGCGGCAACGACGGCATCCTGAGTTTGACCGCACCCATCAACGGTCAAGTCATCGACTGGCAGGTACGCCCCGGCCAACGCCTCCAGGCCGGTGACAAGTTGATGGCCATCGCCGATCCGAGCGCCGTCTGGCTCAAGGTCAATGTCTATGAAAACGACTACCGGCGCCTGGGAACGCCCGTGGGAGCCTACGTACATTCCGGCGGCGAAGTTGAAGGATGGGCGATTCCCGAGTCCGACATGAGGGTTCTGACGACAGGCGGGGCGCTGGATCCGGTGACACGCACCATCCCCGTTCTGATCGAGGTCACCAATACGGCGGGACGACTGACCATCCATGAAACCACGCCGGTTGAGCTCTACGCGAGCGAAGGCGCCATGGCCACGGCCGTGCCGCGGTCGGCCGTCTATGAGGACGAGGGGCTGGATGTGGTCTTCGTCCAGTCCAGCGGCGAATCGTTCGCCAAGCGGGTCGTCGAAGTAGGCCCCCGCCACGCCGGCTGGGTCAGCATCCTGGCAGGCATCCAACCGGGGGAGCGCGTCGTAACCAGGGGCGGCTATCACGTGAAACTCGCCTCCACTTCTGCGGAGATCGGTCACGGCCACGCGCACTGACCGACGGACTGGTGAAATGAAAGGCTGAACAATGTTGGACAAGCTGATGCAGACCAGTCTGCAAAACCGCCTGATCGTCCTGCTGGGAGCCCTGGCAACCTTCGGGATAGGCGCGTATATCACGCTCGAAATGCCCATCGATGTCTTTCCGGACCTGACGGCGCCGACGGTTTCAATCATGACCGAGGCTCACGGCATGGCTCCCGAGGAAGTTGAAATGCTCGTTACCTTCCCCATCGAGACTTCCGTCAACGGAGCCTCCGGGGTCCGGCGGGTGCGATCGAATTCAATCCAGGGGCTGTCCACGGTATGGGTGGAATTCGACTGGGGAACGGACATCCATATCGCGCGGCAAATCGTCAATGAAAAGCTGCAGATCATGCGGAACACGCTGCCCGAAGGCGTGGATCCACCGGTGCTGGCTCCGATCACGTCGATCATGGGCGAGATCATGCTGGTCGGCCTGACGGCCACGGAAACATCATCGATGGAGCTGCGCACCCTGGCGGACTTCACGGTAGCCCGCCGGATCCAGTCGGTGCCGGGTGTGTCGCAGGTGCTCGTCTACGGCGGCGAAACCCAGCAGTATCAGGTCCAGGTGGACCCCTACAAGGTCGCCGCACGGGGGCTGACATTGGCCCACGTCCTGAAGGCGGTCGCAGAATCGAACATCAACGCCACGGGCGGCGTGTTCGTCGAATCCGGACAGGAATTCCTGATTCGTGGTTTGGGGCGGGTCCGCAACGTAATGGACATCGAACGGACCGTCGTCAGCGTTCAGGACCGGGTGCCCGTCCTGGTCAAGGATGTGGCGGAAGTCACCGTTGCGCCGGCTTTCAAACTCGGTACGGCCTCTATCAGCAATCAGGACGGAGTCCTGTTGGTGGTGGCCAAGCAACCTGAGGCGAACACCCTTGTCCTGACAGAGGAGATCCTGGCCGCCCTGGGCCGGATGGAAGACTCCCTGCCGCCGGACATCACCCTCCATACCGACATTTTCCGGCAGGCGGATTTCATCGAAGTGGCGGTGGACAACGTGGTCAAGGCGCTGCGCGACGGAGCGATCCTGGTCATGGTCATCCTCTTCCTGTTCCTCCTCAATGTGCGCACGACCCTGATCTCCGTCGTGGCCATCCCGCTGTCCCTGGTCGTCGCATTCCTCGCCATGCGCATATTCGGATTTTCGGTCAACACCATGACCCTCGGCGGCATGGCCATCGCCATCGGAGTGCTCGTCGACGATGCCGTAATCTACGTCGAGAACGTCTACCGCCGGATCCGCCAGAACACCGGCCGTCCGGAACAGGAGAGACGTCCTTTCGACGAGGTCGTGGCCGGAGCTTCGAGCGAGATACGTTCGCCCATCGCCATGGCCACCTTCATCGTCATCGTGGTCTTCATTCCCTTGTTCTTCCTGGGCGGTATCGAGGGCCGCATGCTCAAACCCCTGGGGTTCGCCTACGTCGTGTCGATCCTGGCTTCGTTGCTGGTCGCCATGACCGTGACGCCGGCACTTTGTTCATTCCTGCTGCGGGGTGTCTCGCGCGACGAGAAGCGCCGCGAGAGTTGGCTCGTCCGGCACCTGAAATCCCTTTACGAACCGAGCCTGGGATACGTCCTGAAACATCGGGGAATCGTGATCAGCGGATCGGCGATACTGGTCGTCGCGGCGCTGGCAGTCCTTCCGTTCTTCGGCCGAGCCTTCCTGCCCGAGTTCAACGAGGGCACGTTCAACATCTCCATGGCCACCCTGCCGGGAACCTCGCTCCAGGAATCGGATGAGCTGGGCAGGATGCTCGAAACCATCCTTCTGGCCAACGACGCCGTGGTCTCGACGGCCCGCCGAACCGGCCGCACGGAACTGGACGAACATTCCCTGGGGTCGCACGCTCACGAACTCGAGGTTCAGCTGGATCTGTCCCGAAAGTCGAAAACCGAAGTCCTCGAGGAACTTCGCAGTGCTCTGATGTTGGTCCAGGGCACGAACATCACCATCGGCCAGCCTATTTCCCATCGCATCGACCACATGCTCTCGGGCACACGGGCCGCCATCGCCGTCAAGCTGTATGGCTCCGATCTATATGAACTGCGGAAGTTCGCTGAAAGCATCCGGCAGGAAATGGTCGAGATCGAAGGCCTGGTCGATCTCTTCGTCGATCAGCAGACCGATGTGCCCCAGGTGAGGATCCAAGCCGACCGGGAGCGGATGGCCATGTATGGGCTGCGGCCGACCGACCTGGACGAGCTGATCGACTTGGCGTTTCTGGGTGTCACGACTTCCCAGGTCTACGACGGTGAGCACCGCCACGACCTGGTCGTTCGCTTTGCCCCCCAGTATCGCGGCGATCTGGAATCCATCCGCAGAACCCTCATCGACACCCCTAACGGCGGTCCCATCCCGCTGGAGATGGTCGCGGACATCCGCATCGACCGGGGGCCCAACTACATCAGCCGGGAGAACGTGCAACGCAAGATCGTGATCCAGGCCAACGTGGCCGGACGCGACCTTCGGGGCGCCGTCGAGGAGATCCGCGAGAAGATCGGCAACAACATCGACTTGCCGCAGGGCTACTTTGTCGAGTTCGGTGGTCAGTTCGAAAGTGAAGAACGCGCCACCCGCACCGTGACCTGGTTGAGTCTCGTTTCGCTCATCGCCATCATGGTTGCCCTGTACCTCGAGTTCGGCAATTTCCGTCAGGCCACTCTGGTCATGGTCAACCTCCCCTTGGCGCTTATCGGCGGTATCGTGAGCGTTTTCCTGACCGAGGGCATCATTTCGATCGCTTCTTTGGTCGGGTTCATAACCCTGTTCGGCATTGCCGTGCGAAACGGAATCCTGATGGTCTCCCACTACAACCATCTTATGGATGAAGAGGGCGTTCCCTTGCGGACCGCGGTCATCCAGGGTTCGCTGGAACGATTGAGTCCCATTCTCATGACGGCCATGACAACCGGCCTGGCGCTGGTGCCCCTCGCCCTGGCCGGGGACAAGCCGGGGTCCGAACTGGAGTCCCCCATGGCGATCGTGATCCTGGGCGGGTTGGTCACGGCCACCTTCCTGAATCTGGTGGTTGTGCCGGCGTTGTTCTTGAAGTGGGGTCGAAAGGGAGGAGTCTGATCGCGCCGCAAGCCGGTGGGAATCAAATGGATCCTATCTGGAATAATTACAAAAATGACTCCCTCGAGTGAGGGGGTCTTTTTGATTGGTAGCCCCTAGGGGACAGTATGCGAACCATGCCAAAACACTCCGTTTTGGCCAGTATCCCCATGCCGTATTCCGATTATCTGGTTCTCCCCGAAAAAATGAACGCGAAAATGCCATCACCGGGTTCATGTTGTTTCCGTCTTAACTAAGTCAGATAGATATGGTAGGATATGATTTTACTTCTCAAACAAGCCAAACTGGAGTTCGACGAACAAATAGAGACGCCTTGGTCAACGAAGCGTGAAGGAATTATATGGGAGGCAATGAAGAGGTTATGTCTATTCAAGCTGGTCAGACGCTGTTGCACTACCGCCTTATCGCGAAAATCGGCGAAGGAGGCATGGGTGCGGTCTGGAAAGCCGAGGATACGAAGCTGCACCGCAATGTTGCGTTGAAGGTTCTCCCTGAAAGCATGGCGTCCGATCCGGAACGGCGGTCCCGATTCGAACGGGAGGCTCATGCCGTTGCGGCCCTGAACCATCCGA